>CAYPTG010000071.1:0-4067 GCA_964413455.1 uncultured Mycobacterium sp.
CCCACCCGACAACCAAACCCAATGGCTACCCCCACCCCAGCTCGACCGAGGCCAACACCGCATCAACCTCTACCACCACCCCGAAAAACTCCTCCACCCCGACGGGCCGGATAAACCGGACCAACTGGATGGGGACGACCCCGGATAGCACCATTCCCAATGGGATCACCCGACCGGCAGCGCAGTTAACCCACCGGCAGCACATCCGGGGCGTCGGCCAGATCCCCGGTTTCCCCGGCCCGGCTAGCGCGTCGGCCAAAGTGAATGACATACGCCAGGAAAGCCACCTCGGCGAGCACGCCGATCCCCACCCGGACGGCCGTCGGCAACGACGACGGGGTGACCAGCGCTTCGATCAGGCCGCTGATCAGCAGCACCACCACCAGACCGACGGCCACCGACACCACCGCACGACCCTGTTCGGCCAGCGCCTGCGAGCGGGGGCGGTGCCCCGGCGCGATCACCGTCCAACCCAGCCGCATACCGGCTGCCGCAGCCAGGAACACCGCCGTCAATTCCAAGAGTCCGTGCGGTGTCAGCAGCCCCAGCATGATGTCGGTCTTGCCGGCGTTGACCATCAGGCCCGCGGTGAGCCCGAGGTTGGCGGCGTTCTGGAACAGCACCCACGGGATCGGCACGCCTAACAGCACCGCAAAGGCGATGCATTGCGCGGCCACCCAGGCGTTGTTGGTCCAGACTCGCAGCGCAAACGAGGCCGCCGGATGTTCGCTGTAGTAGGCGGCAAAGTCGTGGTTGATCAGCTCGTCCAGTTCCTCCGGGGTGCCCAGCGCCGAGCGGACCTCGTGGTTGCCGGCCACCCACAGCGCGACGATCGTCGTCACCAGGAAGAACGCCACTGCGACACCCAGCCACCAACGCCAGGCCCGGTAGGCCACCACCGGGAAGGACACCGTCCAGAACCGGAGAAACTCGCTCCACAGCGGCGCATGTGCTCCGGTGACCGCGGAACGGGCCCGGGCGACCAGGGCCGAGAGCCGGGCGACCAGCACCGAGTCGGTGGACGACGACCGCACCATCGACAGGTGGGTGGAGGTCCGCTGATAGAGGTCGACCAGCTCATCGGCCTCCGGACCGGTTAGCCGACGACGTCGTTTGACCAACTGGTCCAACCGCTTCCAGCTGTCCTGATGCGCCAGCACGAAGGCGTCGACGTCCATCAGGACTGAACCCGGTCCATCGGGGCTAGATCCGCAGCGCGGGGGCCAGCGCGCTCAGCGGGATATGCGGTTGCACCACCCCGCCGGTCATCGACCAGATGTACTTGCCCGGCGTGAAGTCGATCGGGCTGTCCCGGGCCACCGGATAGTCCGGCATGTACAGGATCAACTCGTCGGGAGTCAGCGCCCAGGCCTTGTACCCGCCCGAGTACACCTTGTCCGGGGTCCAGCGGTCCGGGGTGAACGGGTAGCTGCCCGGGTCGTGCGGCGGCGGCGCCTGATCCAGGGCGGCTTGGATGAACGGGGCGCCCAGCGTCGGGATAGCCGCCGGATCGACGATGTCGGCGAGCTGAACCTGACGACCGCTCGCGGAGTCGAAAGCGAAAGTGCGGTAGGCACTCTGGATGGCCGCGCCCTCGAACCGGCCGGTGCTTTCCGAGTCGTAGGTCTCGTGGAACAGCACGGTGTGAATGTTGCCGTGGTGGAAGACCTCGAAATTCGCCTCGCCGCGGCTGTTCTGGTTCATGCTGACCGCGACCCTGCGCCAGTTGTTCATCAGCGTCGTCAGGTAGTCGGTGATGACTCCGCCTATCGGAGAATCGACTTCGGCGGGAATGGCGATATTGATCTCGCGCACCGCTTTGCGTTCGGAGAGCACCGAGGCGTGACAGTACTGGCCGGTCCACTGGCCGCCCATCTGGTCGCACACCGATGCCGCCGACGCGCTGGCCGACGGAGCGGTCAGCACCGAGGCCGTCAGTGCAGAGGCCATCAGTACCGGGGCCATCGACACCGCCGCGATCACACCGACCAGCCCACCCTTTGGCAGAATCATGGAAGCTCGATTTTGCTTGCCCGCCAACGGCCGTCGACCTTCTCCAAGGTCATCTTCATGCGCATCCGGTCAATGCGGGAGTCGGGAATCTTGGTGTTGGCCACCGACTGGTCGACGAACAGCAGCACGGTCGCCTTGGTCCGGGAGGCCTCCTGCACCGCCGAATCGATCACCGCACCGGTGGCCGTCGCCTTGTTCTCAATCAGCAGCTGACGGAGCTCCTTGCTGGATTGCGAGTACATGTCCTTGAACTGGCCGGTCGCACCGTCCATCACCTGCTGGAAGTTTTCATCCACCTTGTTGGAGTCGATGCTGGTGAGCACCTGGGCATAGGAGACCGCCGCCCGCTGGGCTTCTTCGCTGGCCGCCTTGAGCTGATGCTGCGCAAACACCTGCCAGCCTAGGATGCCGATACCGGCCAGCAGCACGCCGAGCCCGCCGGCCAGGGCACCGATCAGCACCCAGCGCCGGGAGTCGCGCGGCGGGTCCGCGGTAGCCAGCACCGGGTCGTCGGCGACGGTCCCTTCCGGATCGGCCAGCGCCACAGCCTCTTCCGGCTCCGTCAGCGCCGCGGTCCCCTCGGCAGGCCGGCGTTCGGCAAGCTCGTCACCGGCCTGCACGGTCGCGGTCAGGTCCTCATCAGTCATGACTGGCATTGTCCTGCATCATCGTTGGGTGTCATCAGCGCGGCGGTTCCATCGGCAGCGTCGGGCCGCCGTAGGGCGTCGGGATGGAGTAACGGCCCTCCGGTGAGGGATCGGTCTGCTGGCCCAGGTCCATCCCGGCCGGCGGCCCGGCGGTGTCGTCACCGGCCGGTCGCGGCGCGTTCTTGGCGCCGCGGATCAGCACCGCCGGGTCGTCGTCGCGACAGTAGGTGCCCATATAGGGCTCGAGGTAGTCCGCCGAAGCCGGCGGCTGGCGCGGGGTGCCGTAATCGCAGGTGTAGCGCGGGTAGATGTCGGCGCTCACCCACAGACCGTTGTCATGGATGGTGCTGCTGACCGCGTCGAACACCGATCCGCGGTAACTCGGGAACAGCGCGTTCAGCGCCGGCACCCGCAGGTACAGCAGTTCGCTGACGGTGGTCAGGTCACCGAGCAGCTGCCCCATGGTGTCGGAGTTGTCGGCGAACGTATCGTTCACCGCGCCAAAGGTTTTCGGCGCCTGCTCGGTCAGCTGCCGGAACCCGCCGGTCATCTTGTTCACCCCGGCGAACACCTTGTTGAAGTTGTCGGTGGCCACCGTCATGCCGTCCAGTTTGTCGGCCACCAGTTGCAGGGTGATCCGGCTGGTGTTGAGCAGCTGGGTGGTCTGCGGCAGCACCCCGTCCAGAGTGGAGATCAGGAAGGTGCCGCCTTCGACGATGTCGTTGATCTTCTGCGGCCCGGCATTGGTCATGCCGAGTTCCTTTTTGATGATCTCCAGCTTCTCGGTGTCGATCTGCTTGAGCATCCCGTCGGAGTGGGCGAGCAATTCGCCGAAGGTCACCGGCACCTCGGTGCTGCCCAGCTTGAAGGTGCCGCCGTCGGCGATGAACGGGGCGTCGCCGGTGCCGCCGTCGAAGTCGATGTACTGCTCACCGGCCGCCGAGAGCCCGGCCACCCGACCCTTGCTGGTGGTGGACAGCTTGGTCGACGAGTTGACCCTGATCTCGGCGTTGACCCCGGCCGGCACGATGGACAGCTTGGTCACCTTGCCGATCGGCACGCCACGCAGCGTCACGTCCTGGTTGACCAGTAGGCCGCCGGAGGCCGGAAGCTCGACGGTGGCACGGTAGGTGGAGCGCAGCGGATTCCAACGCAGCGCGCCCAAGCTGACGTAAGCCAGCCCGACGACCAGGGTGAGCACCAGCGCGATCGCCGACAGCCAGGCTTTGTTGCGGTGCCCGGCCTTGACGATGCCGACGATGCCGTCGGCGATGGCCCCGATCACGGGGCCGGCTCCGCGGCGGGGGCGCCGGCCTCGGCCGGTGCGGGTGGTGGCGCGTGCGGAACCGCGGCCGGCGGTACCGGGCCCGGCGGCGGACCGACCGGCTGGACGAATTCGCCCGGCGC
>CAYPTG010000071.1:4167-9611 GCA_964413455.1 uncultured Mycobacterium sp.
CCGGCGGTACCGGGCCCGGCGGCGGACCGACCGGCTGGACGAATTCGCCCGGCGCGGTAGGTCCGGGGGGCGGCCCGTTCACCTGCCACTGGCCGGGATCATCCGGGCTGGGGCTGGGTTGTATTGCCCCAACTCCTCCTCGGGACATCCGTCCCGCATCGTCGCTGGGGATCACCGGAACCTGCGGCACGCCCGGCCCGCGGCCGACGACCCGTTCCTGCAGTCGCAGCAGGGTGTACTTGAACGAGCCGATGATCTGGTTGAACGTCGACCACTTCGGGCCGTGGAAGCCCGGATCCCCAGGGAAACCGATGTCAGGGATATGGCCGAGGATGAGCCGATCGACGTTGACCCGCAACGACACCCCGGTCCCGGACGTGGCTTTGATCAGCGGCGGCATCAGCCGGTTGAGGGCGGCCGCGCTGGTGCCCGGATCGACGGAGACGTCGTTGAAGGCGCTGGAGAGCGTGTTGAGATCCGCAATGACGCTGCGGCCGCTGGTGTCGGTGCCGGCGATGGACGGGAACTTGCTGAGCAGGTCGGTGGTGGCGCCGGCCTGTACCACCAGATCGGCGATCTGCGAGGACTGCTGGGCCAGGGTGTCGGTGGCCGGCACCGCGGCGGCCAGCACGTCGACGATCACCTGGCTCTTCTCGTCGAGCCGCCGGGACAGCCCGGTCAGTGCGGTCAGCGAATCGGAGATCTGTGCGGTGCGCCGGTCCATGGTGTTAAGAAGCTGATTGGTGTGGGCGATCAGCTGGCCGAAGTTCTTGCCGCCGTCCTCGCCGGCCGCCTTGCCGGCGCCGTTGATGAGATCGGTGAGGTTCTGCACCGCGCCGCCGTTGACCAGTACCGCCGCCCCGGTCAGCAGGTTCTCGATGGTGGCCGCCGAGGCGGTGTTCTCCATCGGGATGGTGTCGCCGTCTTTGAGCAGCGGCCCGTTGGCCGGGGCGTTGAGCGGCGGCTTGACCGCGACGAACACGTCGCCCAGCGGGGTGGCGGAACGTAATTCGACGGTCGAGCCCTTGGGCAGCTGAACCCCGTTGCCGATCCGCAGGGTGGCCACCGCGGTGTAGTCCCGGGCTTCCAGCGATTCCAGTTGCCCGACGTCGGCGCCGGCCAGACGCACCTTGGCCATCGCCGGCACGTTGAGCGCGTTCTCGAAGATCGCGGTGATGGTGTAGCCACCGTCGCTAAGTCCGGGATGCGGCAGCGGCAGACCGGCCAGGCCGCTGGACGCACATCCGGCACTGCTCAGCACCGCGGCCAGGGCGACGGCCAGCCCGCCGCGAACCTTGCGTGTGCCGGTCATTTCTGCCCCATCGCGGCCAGGCCGTCCAGGATGTAGGACACCCCGAAGTCCGGACCGAAGTCTTGCAAAGTCCCTGTGCTGCACCCTAATTGACGCAAATGCATCAAGTTGCACACTTCTTTGAGGGTTTGACTGTCGAACAGCACCTTGTCGGTCAGGATGTGCACCCGCATCGCACCGTTCTCCCGGTCGACGGTGTTGTAGATGTTGTCCAGGGTCAGCGGCGCCAGATCCAGCAGTTCGGCGAGCTCGCGTTGATGCTCGACCACCGTCTTGGTGGACTTGTCGCTACCGGCGATCGCGCCTTTGATGGTGTCACGATTGCGCTCCAGGATGTCGCCGAGCTGGGTGAGCACCGCATTGAACTGCTTACCGGTGGTGCCGCTGCCGAAGTCCTCATCGGCCAGCACCTGGGACAGCACCCGGACGGTGGAGCCGAAATCGCGCAGGGTGGCCTCGTTGGCGGCGGCACTGTCCATCAGCGAGCTGAGGTTGTCGACCACCTTGGTGAGCTGTTCTTTGGTCTGCGCCCCACCGTCGGCGCTGAGCCGAAGAGCCTTGGACAGCTCGCCGAGGGCGGACTTGATGCGCTCGCCGTTGCCGTCGGCGATGCCCCCGGCCGAGTCGATGAGGGTGCGCAGCGGGCCGTTGCCGTTGCCGTCGCCCTTGAATGACAGGGCCAGCCGGTCCACCATGTCGAGGGTCTTGGTGAACTCGACCGGGGTCTTGGTCTTGGTGAGCGGGATGGTGGTGTGGTCGCCCATCGTCGGGCCGTCACCGGTGTAGGGCGGGGTGAGTTCGACGGCCCGTTCGGCCAGGATCGAGGTCTGCAAGGTGACGGCCTGGGCGTCGGCCGGGATCTTGACGTCCTTGTCGACGGTGAATTCCACCTCGACGTAGCCGGTCTTCGGGGTGACGGTCTTGACGCTGCCCACCTTCATGCCCAGCACCTGAACGTTGTTCGTCGGGTACAGGCCCGCGGAGTTATCGAACTGGGCGATCAGGGTGATGGTATTGGCCCGGGCCTTGGCCAGTTTCCAGGCGTTGAAGCCGGCCACACCGAGCGCCAGGACGGCAACCACCGCCAGGATGAGGAGCCCTCTGCCGCGCTTCACTTGCAGTCCTTGTAGTACTGGATCATCCCGAACTGCTTGGCGCGACCGCTGATCGCGCACATCCAGGAGTCCACCAGGAATCCGTTCGGGAACGCGGTCTCCAGCGCGTTGCCGGTCCCGGTGGAGTTTGCCAGGCCGCGCAGCGCCAGCGGCGCGGTCTGCAGGATGCTGCGCAGCATGTCGTCGTGCGCGGCGAGCAGACCCGACAGGGTGTTCAGGTTGCCCAACAGCGATTCGATCTGGGGGCGGTCGGCGATGACGGTGTCGCTCAGTACCACCAGCAGATCGTGCACCGCCTGGATCGCCGCGTGGAAAGCCGCACGGCGAGCAACGAATTCGCCGAACAGTTGATTGCCCTGGTTCACCACCGCGCCGATGCTGACCTGTTGGCGGCGCAGGGTGGCGGTCACCAGGTCCATGGTCTTGAGCATGCTGCCGAACTGGTCGCGCCGGTCGGACATCACCGTCGACAGCTTCTTCAGGTTGTCCATCGCCTGGGGGATCAGCGGCGGCAGCCCCTCCATCTGTTTGCCCAGCGCATTGACGGCGGTGGCCAGTTGATCGGTGTCGACGTCGCCGTAGTTGACGGCGACGTCCTGCAGCGCCTGTTGCAGGTCGTAGGGCACCTCGGTGTGGTTGATGTCGATGGTGTTGTTCGGCAGCGGCCCACCGCCGCCGGGATGCAGTGCCAGGTACCGCGATCCCAGAATGGTGGTGACCATGATCGCGGCGCGGGAGTCCTTACCGAGTTCGACGTTCTTTTGGATCCGCATGTCGACGGTCACATGGTCGCCTTTGAGATGCATGCCGGTTACGGTGCCGACCGGGATGCCGGCGACGGTGACCGGGTTTTTCGGCAGCAGGGCAGCGGCCTGCAGGAAGTCGGCGCTGACCCGTTTGTAGCCGGGGCCGACCTTGGTGAGGATCACCAGCGCGGCCATCATCGCGACGATCACGGCCAGCGCCACCAGGCCGACCGTGGTGCGGTTCATGTCTTCCAGCGTGCGTTTGCGTGGGTTGCCGCGAAACTTGCGGTCCAGCTTGGTGTTTCCGGTGACCGGGTCGATCTCACCGGCTTTGATAACGCGGGATTCAACCATTGGCCAGGTTCCTGCATTTGGGGGTGTGCTGCGCCTTGTTTCCCGGGGTGGCGGCGTTGACGATGATCGGTGTCAGGTCGTTGAGGCCGGGGAAGAAGCCGGTGATGTTGAACTCGCACTGGTAGACGTTGGTGTAGGCGCCATCCTGGGTGATCCGCGCCAATCCCTTGAGCAACTTCGGCAGGTTGGCGCCGATGAACGCCAGTTGCGGCTCGATGGTCACCAGGTGCGCGGCAAAACCCGGCTCCCGGTTGATCAGCGCCTGCAGTGACGGGTTCACCTCGTTGCTGACCGCGCCGAGCTGGCGTACCACCCGGGATATCGAACCCATCGAGGACACCAGCTCCGGCCGGCGCGCGTTGAGGGTGCTGACCATCTGCTGGGTGTTGTCTAGCGTCTTCTCGATGTTGCCGCTCTGGCCGGCCAGGGTCCCGAACAGCCGGTCCAGCCCGGTGATCAGGTCCCCGAGCGTCTCGTCGCGGCCGGCGACGGTTTCGGTGAGTGTCCCGGTCTTCTCGACCAGGGTGGCCCAGGAGGTGCTGTCGCCCTGCAGCGCCTGCACGGCGGCCTGGGAGATCTGGTCGGCGGCCTTGGGATCGATGGTGGCGAACAGTGGCTGGTAGCCGTTGAGCACCACCCCGACGTCGAAGGACGGCACCGTGCGCTGCACCGGGATGACGCTGCCGGCCGGAAGCGCGGTCGAATCCCCGGACAGCCCCAGCCGCAGATCGAGGTACCGCTGGCCGACGATGTTCTGGTACAGAATCGCGGCCTCGGTGTTGGCCTGAATCTTCTGGTCGTCACGCAGCGCGAAGTCGACCCTGGCCTTGTTGTCGCCCGGTTCGCCGACCAGCGCCACCTTGGACACCCGGCCCACCCGCACCCCGGCCATCCGGACGTCGTCGCCCTCGCGCAGCCCGAACACGTCGGTGAACTCGGCGGCGTATTCGGTCGTTTTGCCCACCACCTGCCGCTGCAGCGTGGCGAAGACCAGCCAGCTCATCAACGAGGTGACCACCAGGAAGGTGATCAGTCCGATCAGGGCGCGGCGCGTGACCATCTACGACCCCCCTTCGCTCGGAGCCACCGTCATCCCGCGCAGCATCGGGGCGAGCAGCAGCTGGGTCGCGGTGCTGGCCGGCGCGCCGGTGATGAAGGACAGCTGGGCGCGTTCGCCCGGGCTGCCGACCGGGCCGACATTGCCTCCGTAGGAGGCCGACCCGACATTGCCGCCGTAGGAGGCTGGGGCGGCCTCGGCGGGAAGCGGACCCGGCGCGGGAGCGGGACCAGGGGCTGGCGGTGTGACCCCGGGGTCACCCATATGCGGTCCCGGGTTGGCCGGCAGGTAGCCCGGCGGCCACGGGTTGACCGGTGCTGCGGGCGCCGGGGAGCCCAGCGGCGGCGGGGTGCCGAGCGCCGGGTTGGCCGACCCGGGCACCGGCGGTGCCGGGCTCATCGGCGGACCGTTGGTGCCGAGAATCCCGGTGCCGACACCTTCGGACAGCGGCGGGTTCGGGTCGACCAGGTTGGGTCCGTGTGGGTTGACCAGCGGGGGCCCGACGGCAACCAGATTGCCGCTGGGCCCCACCACGGTTCCCGGCGGGGGCATCAGATCCTTGGGCGGCTGGTAGTTCTGCGGCATCAGCACCTCGGGCAGATCCGGGCGGACGGCGATCAGCGGGGCGGTGTAGCAGCTCGGGCCTTTCAACTCACCGTATTGCGGGCAGTCCGCCCGGGTATAGGAGAACGTCGGGGTCAGCGACAGGTTGGTCCGCAGGTTGATCGCGTCCATATCCGGAACCCAGGCCTCGAAGAACTTGTCGGAGAAGCTCCTCATCTTTTGGAATCCCGGCAGCCAATTGCCCGCGCTCTGGGCCAGCGTGCCCAGCACCGGTGTCAGCTGGCGGCCGATGGTGA
>CAYPTG010000072.1:0-9533 GCA_964413455.1 uncultured Mycobacterium sp.
GGCTGGCGGGCAGGTGGTGCGGGTCGAGGCCGAGGTGGGCTCGGGGATGAACGGTGCCCGGACGAAGGTTCGCCGGTTGCTGGCTGATCCCAAGGTGACGGTGGTGGTGGTCGAACATCGAGACCGCTTGGGGCGGATGAACACTGAGTTGATTGAAGCAGCACTGGCTGCGCATGGGCGCCGCCTGGTGGTTGTTGATGATGGTGAGGTTGACGACGATCTGGTGCGCGACATGGTTGAGGTGTTGACCTCGTTCTGTGCGCGTCTGTATGGGCGGCGCAGTGCCCGTAATCGTGCATTGAAGGCGATCGGTTGCGCTCAGCGTGACATCGGCCCGAAGGCGGTTGTGGCGCAGGGATCTGTCGGTGCCTGCGGGCAGGATGGTTGACATGACATCGGGTGCGCAGGCGGTGGCTGCGGCGGCGGTCAACGCTGGCCGGCCGGTGTTGCGCACGATTTCTGATCCGGTGGTCGCGGTGGGGCCGGCGGGATGCCGTATCCGGACTCGGCTGCACCTCTCGGATGCTGAGGCGACTGTTGTGGCGGCGATTGGGGAGTTTCTGGGTTCGTTGTATCGCTGCGAGTTAGCGGGGCGTGTCGCTGCCGGGTTGATCGACCGAAAGGCGCAGTCGCAGTGGCGTGCTGGGCGTAAGCAGGCGTTGACGTCGGTGAGTTCGTCGCGGTGGGCGGGGGCGTTAACCCGGGCGGTTGAAGACCAGTACCAGTTAGGGATGCGCGCCCTGGTCGCTCACGTCACCGATCTGCGTTCGGCGATCGTGGTGCTTGAACAGCGCTGTGCGCTGCGCCCCGGGGAACTAGCTGCCACAGAAGACGTTAAGGGGCGGCACGGAAAGAAGCGCCCGCAGCGCGGGTATCGCACTGCGGCGGAACGATTCGCTAAGACCCGCCGTCTGGCGGGCCTTAAAGCACGCTTGGTTGCCGGTGAGGCGGCGATCGAAGCAGGTCACCCGAGGATTGTTGCCGGTGGTAACCGGTTGTGGCGCAACCGCCATCACTTAGATGAGGCGGGTATCGACGAGGGGCAGTGGCGTACCCGCTGGGATGCAGGGCGAATGTTTCTGACCGCTGATGGCGAGTCGGGCAAGGCCTACGGTAACGAGACGATCCGGGTCGATGATCAGGGCCGGTTGCAGGTGAAAGTTCCTGCCGCGCTAGCCAAGCAGTTCGGAACGCATCTGCAGGTCGCGGCGCCGGTACGTTTCCCGCACAACGAGACTGAGTGGGCGGCGCGGGTCTCCGCCCGCCGCGCGGTGCGCTACGACATCAGTTTCGACCCCGACCGTGGGCGTTGGTATCTGGACGCCTCGTGGGCGATCACCCCCAGCCCCACGGCGCCGTTGCAGGAGTTACGCAACGGCCCGGTCTTGGGTGTGGATCTCAACGCCGATCACCTCGCCGCGTGTGTCCTGGATCGCTCCGGTAATCCTGTCGGTGAGCCGATCACGATCCCAGTCGACACCGCCGGGCTTCGGGCATCACGCCGTGATGGCCGGGTCCGGGCCGCGATCACCACACTCCTGACCGCCGCGGATCACCACAGCTGTTCTACGGTGGTGATCGAGAACCTCAACTTTGCTGATGCCCGCGCGACTGGCCGGGATACCATGGGCAGCGGCCGCGGCGGTAAAGCGTTCCGGCGCACCGTCGCCGGTATCCCTACCGCGAAATTCCGTGACCGTTTGACCGCCATGGCCACCCGCCGCGGTATCGCCATTATCGGCGTCGACCCCGCCTACACCAGCAAGTGGGGCGACCAGCATTGGCGAAAGCCGTTGCAACAACAAACTTCCGACACGGTCACCCGCCATCACGGCGCGGCGGCCGCTATCGGCAGACGTGGACTCGGCAAGCCGATCAGGCGTCGGCCGGCAGGACCCCGCACCCAACAGAGGATGGATGCGGGCACTCCACCGGTCAGGCCTGATCAGCCCACGAGGACACCGGGAGGAGTGATCAGCCCCGGCTCACCGCCACGCCCCAGAGGCGTGCCGGTCCACCGGACAACACACACCACCCGCGGCCAAGACCGTTCGGGCCGCAACCGAGCAGCACTCACAACTGCTCAGTAATCAGGAACGGTATCCCGTCAGCTCTTCGAACGCGGACTCAACGGTGAAATCGGCGCCTACCTGGCCGTCGCTCACGCGCTGGGCCAACGCATCGGCCTCGCCCCGCCCACGCCGTCCAGTCCTGACGACGACGCCGCCCTGGACTTCCTCAACGAGCTGAGCCGGGCCCCCGGCGGCCCGACGTGACGGACGACCTGGTGGTGGCCCTCAACGGCCGCATCGCCGCGACTGATTCATCCATATCGCCAATGTATCCCGTATGTGCCACATTGGTGATACATAGACGTGGCCCGCGTGACCGGACTCCCACAAGGCCTCGCCGCGCGCGACGATATCACGTGATATCATCTGGAGTGTGAGTGACGTATTGATCCGTGACGTACCAGATGATGTGCTGGCTGGCATCGATGCGCGAGCGGCTGAATTGGGCTTATCGCGCGTTGAGTACATTCGCCGCCGCCTCGCCCAGGACGCCCGGACGACGCGCGTTGCGGTCACTCGCGACGACCTCCACCGGCTCGGGCAGGCTGTTGCAGGCCTCGCTGACGAGGAGTTGATGCGCGGGGCATGGCAGTGACCGAACAGGAGTGGCTCATCGACAAGTCCGCCCTGGTCCGACTGGCACACAGTGGAGACCCGGGTCTGTGGGCCAACCGCATCGAGCGCGGCCTGGTCCACATCAGCAACGTGACACGCCTCGAAATCGGCTATTCCGCTCAATCCGGTGAGGTCGCGCGCCGTGAGTTCCGCGAGTCTCCGTTGGCGGCAATGCCAGTCGAGTATTTGACGCCCAAGATTGAAGATCGCGCGTTGGAAGTCCAGATCCTGCTCGCCGACCGGGGTCAACACCGCGGTCCGTCAATTCCCGACCTCATCGTCGCGGCCACCGCCGAGCTCTCCGGGCTGACCATCCTGCACGTCGACAAAGACTTCGACACCATCACCGCGATCACGGGACAACCCACAACCCGCCTGGCCTTTACCAGCGCGGATCAGACGTACGACCAAGGGGGACAACATGAATAACTTCAACAACGCAGTCGAAGCGCTTGCCCTCTGATCGGTATCGATGCTGATTCACCCGCGGGCGACTGCTCAACGGCGACGTATCTGGTGTGGGAGGTGGCGGGGTTTGACTTCCGCAACGAACAGCAGTCTTGCAAGTGCGAAGCTGTCCAAGGAAGACGAGTTTTATACGCAGTTGCCCGACATTGAGAACGAACTCCGGCATTACCGGAAGTACTTCAAGGGCAAAGTCGTCTACTGCAACTGCGACGACCCCCGCGTCAGCAACTTCTTCCACTACTTCAGCCACAACTTCGAGAAGCTCGGACTCAAGAAGCTCATCGCCACGTGCTACAAGAACCAAGACCTCGATCTGTTTAGCCAGAACGACGCCGAGCGGGCCATCTACCTCGAATACGAGGGCGACAAGGATGGCGACCGGCTGCCGGGACGCGACGAGATCGACGTCAACCAGCTGCAGGGCGACGGCGACTTCCGCAGCGCCGAAGCCATCGAGCTGTTAAAGCAGTCCGACATCGTGGTCACTAACCCGCCGTTCTCGCTCTTTCGTCCGTATATCGAACAGTTGATGACGCACGACAAGAAGTTCCTGATCGTTGGTAACCAGAACACGATCAGCTACAAGGAGATCTTCCGGCTGATCCAGTCCAACAAGATCTGGCTCGGCTACAACAGCGGCGACATGGCGTTTCGTGTACCTAACTATTACCCGCCACGAGATCATCGCTTCTGGATAGACGAGAACGGCAACAAATGGCGCAGCCTAGGCAATGCGTGCTGGTTCACAAACCTCGACATCTCCAAGCGGCACGAAGACCTCATCTTGTACAAGTCGTACTCGCCCGATGAGTATCCGAGCTACGTCAACTACGACGCGATCGACGTCAGCCGTTATAAGGACATCCCCGTTGACTACGACGGTGTAATGGGTGTTCCTGTCACTCTTTTGGATCAGTTCAACCCGGATCAGTTCGAGCTAGTGGGAAACAGCGACGACGCTGAGCAGATGAAGCAGATCGGCGTCAGGCCGCTGGGCGAGGACTTCATTCGGGCCTACCGCGACGCTGGGGGGACTGGCCATAGGACGCAAGGGATGCGGATGCTTGGCTTGATGGAACCGCAGCCCCGAGTCGTGTTCAAGCGAATCCTCATCCGCCGCAAGTAAGGCACTTCGTGGAAATCGAACTCAAAGAGATCACCGTCCGCGAGCTAACCGAGGACTATGAGGACCACGAGGAACTCGGCGTCCGTGCCTCCGGCGGCGATCTAGACGTGCGCCCTCCATATCAGCGCGAGTTCGTCGATAAGGACGAGATCGTCGAGCACATAGCAGCTGTCCGCGCCGCAACGGTGGCGCTTCGGAGAAGGGTGATCGCCCATGTGCGCGACCGAGGTCGACTTACGGGCAAACTGCCCGTAAGTTGGCTGTTGTGGAGCTGTGGACGGATGTGCGGGCGGCGCAGCACTGGGGTGTCACTACGTCGCGGGCGAGAACTATCCTGTCGAGCCGCCGGATCCGCCGTGTGACTGGTTATCCGGCCGCAGAGATCCGCGCTGTGACAAAGCGGCAGGGCTCCCGCAACGACCTCGTCGACAAGACCTCTTCCGCCGCCCTCACCCTGGCTGATACCGCTGCCGCTGCAGCAGCTGCCACCGATGATGGCACCCTCCTTCGCTTCTTCTTCGAGTTCATGCGGGGCGCCGAGGCCGCGGGCCCGGCCGCCTTGCGCTTGATCGAAGCCGAGCCTGCACTGACTGGAAAAGCATCCTTTGATGCTCTCCTGGCAGGCGCAGCTGAATATGTCGCGAACCGGTTCGGCGAGCCCGGCCCGCTGTGGACCGTCACGATTGATCGGTTCATTCCCTACGCATGGTGGGTCAGTGACTTGCCGTCCGTGCGGGCTTTCGCTCTCGTGGGTACACCCGTGTCGTTCCGCCGGCGCGGTATCTACTTAGATCGCTACGACCTCAGAACGGACGAAACACCCATGGTTTCACCGGTATTCGACCATCCGGCACTGATGAGAGCCTTCACGATGCTGGCCGAAAAGTTGCAGACCAAGAATGTTGTTGGCACCGTTCACGTCGTTGGCGGTGCGGCGATGCTGCTGTCGTTTCATTCACGGGTAACGACTCGCGACGTCGACGCATTGTTCAGTCCGGACGGCCCCATGCTCGATGCGATCCGGGAGGTTGCCGGCGAAATGGGTTGGCCGGCAACCTGGCTGAATAACCAGGCCAGCTCCTACGTGTCACGTAGACCCGGCGAAGGCGCGCGAGTCTTTGACCATCCCAACCTTCAGGTGTCCACCACGCCAGCCGAACATCTTCTCGCGATGAAAGTGCATGCCTCCCGGGGCACACGTGATCGTGGTGACCTTGAACTCCTCATTGCCGAGCTGGCTATTTCGACGTCGGATGAGGTGTGGGCTATCACTGAACGCTATTTCCCGGATATCCCGATCCCTGGCCGAGCCAGGCTTCTCATTGGAGACTTACTCGCGGACTGAAGGCCGGTGAATATAGCAATAATTGCTATATTCACGCCATGGCGGACAGGCCCGAGATCCTGCGCGCAGTCATGAGCGAGACTCGGACAACCCAATCAGAGCTGGCCCGCGTCAGCGGCGTCCGACAGCCGTCGATCAGTCAGTTCCTATCCGGCAAAGCCCCGCTCAGCGACGATCAACTCGACCGGCTCCTGTCCTGCATGGGCTATCGCCTCCACATTGTTCGGGAGCCCGTCATAGCGACGCTGACTCGCGCCGAACGCCGCTCCTGGCACCTTCATCGCCAGGTGGCTCGCCGGCTCACGGCGGAGAGCTTGCGGGCCTGGGAACCCGCGATCGCCGAGAACCTCAAGCATTTGCAGTCCGGCGTCACCGGCGAACCGCATACCGCCAACGTGGCGCGTTGGCGCGAACTCATCGCCAGGGCGGATTTGCCCGGACTGCACCGCATCCTGACGGGCCTGGACTTCGACAGCATCGAGATGCGTGAGGTCTCGCCGCTGAGCGGCGTGCTCACCGACGACGAGCGCCGTGTCGTCTCGCGCTTCACAGGCTTACATGCCGCTACAATTGCCAAACACCACCCGCCCCCTTAGGGGGCGGGTTTTTTCGTGCCGCCCGTCAACAGCTAGATGAGGCACTCGAGGAAGCCCTACCCCCCCCCGGGGTGTCGGGGCCGGCGACTGCCCCCTCGATCTGCGATGCGCGGTGCTCGTCGCTACCGACGCCGTGAACGCGCCAGCCACCGCCGCTGGGGATCTTGCCCAGCTTCTTCACGTCCACGTGGACCATGGCACCGGGGGCGTCGTGTTCGTACCGCAGGACCACGCGCATCTGGTCGCCGGTCGGCGGGTTCCAAGTCGGCGACGCGGTTGATGCCGCGCCGAACCATGATGCTGTGCACGGTGACGGGCGCGAGGACAATGCCGTGTTCGGCTTCGATCACGGCCGCGAGTCGCGCCGCACCGTACTTCGTCTCACGCCGCAGCTTGTCGACCATATCCTCGATGTCGCCGGGAGTGCGCGCTGGGGAATGCTCTGGTGCTGACGATCGGTCAGCGAGACCAGCTTCACCATCGGCCTGCCAGTGTGCATGCCATTTGCAAGGCATCGGCGGGAGATTCCTGCCTCAGCTGCTACGTGTGCGATAGGTCGCCCTTGATCGACGCGCTCGCACAAACGCCGTCGGCCTGCCGGTGTGAGAGGGGCGTTCGGATGCCCCACTCACCGAACACAATTCATCGTTGATGCCATATCACTTACTAAGGGGGTGTATCTACACCAAAGCTTGCGCAGTGTCATAACACCCGATACCATCGGTGTATGTACACCAGGCGCAAGAACGACAGCAGCGACGCACTCAATCGCCTGGCGCAGGGCTATGACTGCCCGCAGTGCGGCGCATGGGCCGACACCGAATGCAGCACCAAGTCAGGCAAACCCCACCTACGCCGCGTCGACAAGGCCGTGGCCCGATATCTCGCACAGAAGGAGGCATGACCAATGGCCGAGGCACCTACTTGGTTCACGGTCCGCCGCGCCACCGGCCGCAGTGAACCATCTGCAAATGGTGAATGGACCATCAGTAAGCGGACCCCTCACACGCTCGGCCGTACCCGCCCCTTGGGCTGGTACGGCGGCGACTTCGCAACGC
Source organism: uncultured Mycobacterium sp. (assembly GCA_964413455.1). Classification (GTDB taxonomy): domain Bacteria; phylum Actinomycetota; class Actinomycetes; order Mycobacteriales; family Mycobacteriaceae; genus Mycobacterium. The sequence continues at coordinate 7,281 of CAYPTG010000072.1, forward strand.
GGGCGGAAGCCATCGAATTCGGTGAGTCCCAAGGGTGGACGCTGGTAGCCAATTGGGCTGCGGCGGAGGCGCTCTACGCGCCAGTGCGTCGGAGCGCGGCGGAACGCAACCGCTACGCCGAAGATCGCCGCGCAGATTTGATCGAAGTACGGGTCGGGTCTGAACTCCGCTACGTCACCCGAGAGATGGCTGAAACGCTCACGCTGTTGCTGCGCTACCCGGACGAATTCGGCGTCTGCACCGCCTTCGCGGGCGGGGTGGTGTTCTGATGCGCAGGGGCTTCCGCTTCTTGACTTGCCCCGAGTGCGCCAAGGCGGGCGTCTATCCGAGGCGATCCCGCGAAGATTGGTGGATCTGCCGATACTGCGAATGGTCCACGTGCATGACCCACGAAGACCAGATTGATCGCTACGGCCGGTCGCAGTTGGCGAGGGTCAATCCACTTCGGGATGTGTGGGTGACCGATTTGTCCGAGCCAATCGAGCGCCCTCGGTGCGAACGTGCAGGCGCATGACGATCGCCATCAGCATCTTCGATGTGACACTGGATATGCTGCCCGAGCGGCACCCGGCGCCGCCTCCGCCGACTCGGCCACGCGTCAAGCCGAGGCCCCGGCCAGTCAAGGTGGAGCAGGACCCCTCTACCCCAGGCATAGAACTCTGCCTGGTGCGCGGTTTCGTACGTGCGGCCGCAATTCCCCTCCGTGACAGTTACGGAATCCGAACAGGTCAGCGACGACGATCATGCGGGCGCTGCGGAATCCGATACTCAGGTTCAAATCCAGAAGTTGCCGACATCTGCCGCGACTGCGCCGATGTTGTCGCATTGGATCAGAGCCGAGATGACGGGCTGGTGTAATGACACCTATGCCGAACGCGCCTAGAACCCCGCTCCGGTCCTTTCGGATACCCGACGATCTCTACCTGGAGGTGCAGCAGATCGCCGCGACCCAAGACGAATCGGTGAGCGATGTGGTTCGTCAGGCGCTCGAACGCTACGTCAAAGCGGGACGGCGAAGGGCCAGGGCCGATGCCACCGCGCGCAAGTCGTCCCTGTACAAGCCTTGAGGTCCGTGGAGCCAACCTTATGGAACAACGTCACTTAGGGGACGGGTTTTTTCATTGCCTAGTTCCTAAGCGCCACGAAGACTGCCCCACAGCCAACCGGCTCAAGAGCACATCCACTCAGGTATGTCCTGGACGCCATATGCTGTTAGGGCCATACTGTTGGTGTGGATGCCGACGCCGCGGAGGAGTTCTTCGACTGGCTTGACCGAGTCGAGTCGAAGGCCCGTTGCGGTGATGAACCATCCCGACGCCTGCTGGCTCGGATAACCGATGCACTCGCGCAACTGCGCGCCCTACCTGAGCCACCCACCTCCGATACGCCGGACCTCAAGCGAGTCCGCCAGTCCAATGACTTCGAGGTCTGGCGGACCGCCCACCCCTTCGATCCCGATATCGCGCTCCGCTTGATCTGCTGGTTTCCGCCAGATAGCACCACCGTCGTGGTCGCTTTGTTCGCCGCCGACGAAGCGGCCATGGGTGATGTGTTCTACAACAGCGTCGGGTCTAGGGCCGATGCAGCAATTCGCAGCTGGATATTCCAAACACAGAACGGAGATTCCGACCATGACTGATCCGCAGCAGCCCATGCGGTTCCGCCGAGGCAACGATCGGATCGATGCGCTGGTCAACGATCCGTTGATCGCCGATGACGTCCGGCGATACGCCAGGGAACGTGCAGAGGTGAACCGCCTTCACGCACGCGGACTTGCCGAAATCCGCAAAGCAAGCAACCTCACCCAAACCGAGCTTGCGGGTCTGCTCAATACCGACCAGGGCACGGTGTCGCGGATCGAACGCCGAGACGACCTACTTCTTTCGACGTTGCGCCAGTACCTCGCTGCTGTCGGGGCTCGACACCCGAAGATCGTCGTGGAGAAAGACGGGATCGAAATCACTCTCGATCTTGACGCGTTCGACTCCGCCCGCTGATACCGCGACCTAACCGCTTTCCAAAAGAGGCCCACGGCCCGGCCATCTCTATCCAACAAATCGACTGATTCGCCGGAGGCGGCAGTTCCCAGTTCGGGGTTTGGATCAGCAGGTTGGTGTCCGTCGCCGAGTTGACGGAGGCGTGGCAGCGCCCGCCCGGACACCCGGCCTAACCCGAGTTGACAGGATTTCAGAGCAGGGCGTCGACATGCAGCGGCGCGCAGAGATCGATCAGCCAGAGTTGGTCGGTCCCGGT
>CAYPTG010000073.1:0-7491 GCA_964413455.1 uncultured Mycobacterium sp.
CCAGACCAGCGTCGAGCGCCGCCGCATCGAATCCATCCTGCGAGCGCAGCCCAGCAACCAGCTCACCGCCGAGGACATCAAGGCGCTCGTGGCCTCACTGCGGGACATCGCCGAAGCGCTCCAGGCTGCAGATCCCGCTCAGAAGGCGGAGGTCTACGCCGAACTCGGCATTTCCGTCACGTACCACCCGGATCGACGGTTCCTCGTAGAGGCACGTCCCCGTGTAGTTGACGTTGGTGTCGGAGGGGGGACTTGAACCCCCACGCCCGTTAATAGGGCACTAGCACCTCAAGCTAGCGCGTCTGCCATTCCGCCACTCGGACCGGGCTGCCCACTCGCGGCGGGCAGCTAAGGCTATCGGATCGGCGAGCGGGTGCTCAAACCGTCGGCGCAGGTTGGCCAGCGGTCACCACTCAAGGGTTTCTCGGCGCTGCAGTGGTGATCCCCTGGCGCTCGGCAGCGGCTCGGAGCCGGCTGTCGTAGGTCACCAGAGCGGCCAGCGGTGCCGCTGACGCCGCGATCTGCGCGGTGGCCAGGTGAATGGCGTCCAGTGAGCGCAACCCCGGATCCGTATAGGTCGCGGCAGTTGAGCGGACGACGGTGTCCATCTCGAATCGGTCCAGTATGGCCAGCACGGAGGGCACGGCTGGCAGGCCTTCCGGGGCGACGGCGCGGATAGCTCGGGGTAGCTCAATTTCGGTCAAAGTGGATGCGATCCAACGCATTTCGGTTCTGGCGTCGAGCCATTCGGTCAAGGCCTTCGACTCCGGTTCGATCCGGATCAACTTGACCAGGGCGGAAGTGTCCAGATAGAGCACGCTCAGTATCGTTCCTCTGCGCGCATCTTTTCCAGGAGTGCGCCGGCGTCGAGGTCGCTACGCATCGGGATCGTGGGGCGCGGTGCCGGCCCGCGTGTTGCGGCCGGCTGTACTCGGCCGGTGCTGATCAGCGCATCGAGCGGAGTCGTCGTTGCCGGGATGATTCGCGCGATAACTTCGCCGCGTTCGGTGAGGTCGATTTCCTCGCCCTTCTTGACGCGGGCAAGCACTCTCGATGTTTCCTGGTTGAGCACACGTACCGAAACCTCACCCATGGCATGAATGTACTACATATATGTCCTACATTCTCGTAGGTGGGGCTATGGGGGACTTTCACTCCCGCCCGCGGTAATACCCAGTTATACTTTGGACGTGAAGACGGCCATATCGGTACCGAACGAGACGTTCGACCGCGTTTCCCGCACCGCCGGTGACCTGGGCATGAGCCGGTCAGAGTTTTTCGCCAAGGCTGCGCAGCGCTACCTGGACGAGCTGGATGCCCAATCGCTGACCGCCCAGATAGACCAGACCGTGGACCGCCTCGCGGGCACCGACGAGGCGCAGGCCGCCGCTGTGACCGTCGGACGCCGGGTACTCGACGACAGCCAGTGGTGATCAGCCGCGCCGAGCTGTACTGGGCCGACCTCGGCGAGGCTTCGGGCAGTCGGCCGGCCAAACGCCGGCCGGTATTGGTGATTCAGTCTGATCCGTACAACGCTAGCCGCCTGGCCACTGTGCTCACCGCGGTCATTACCTCGAACACCGCCCTGGCAGCGATGCCCGGCAATGTCTTCCTGCCGGCTCCGGTGACCGGGCTGCCACGCGATTCGGTGGTTAACGTCACGGCCCTTGCCACGCTGAACAAGTCAGATTTGATGGAACGGATCGGCGACGTGCCACCCAACCTGATGGAGGACGTCGACCGCGGACTCCGGCGGGTCCTGAACCTCTGATGGTAGGAAAGGACTGTGACGGTTCCGGCGGACGAGGTAGTCGAACTCGTCAGCGCGCTGATCCGCTTCGACACCACCAACACCGGGGAGATCGAAACCACCAAAGGTGAGGCGGACTGCGCGCGCTGGGTGGCCGAACAACTCAGCGAGGTCGGCTACCAGCCGGAATACATCGAGTCCGGCGCCGCCAACCGGGCGAACGTCTTTGTTCGGCTGTCCGGTGCCGATCCGTCCCGCGGGGCGCTGTTGATCCATGGCCACCTTGACGTCGTCCCGGCCGAGGCCGCCGACTGGAGCGTGCACCCGTTCTCCGGGGCGGTCCGCGACGGGTACGTGTGGGGCCGCGGCGCGGTCGACATGAAGGACATGTGCGGGATGATGCTGGCCGTCGCCCGGCACTTCAAACGCGCCGGTATCGTCCCGCCGCGGGATCTGGTGTTCGCCTTCGTCGCCGACGAAGAAGCCGGCGGTGCGTACGGCGCGCAATGGCTGGTCGACAACCGGCCGGACCTCTTCGCCAGGGTCAGCGAAGCGATCGGCGAGGTGGGCGGCTTCTCGGTCACCCTGCCGCGCCGCGACGGTGGCAGTCAGCGGCTATACCTCATCGAAACCGCTGAGAAGGGGCTGCTGTGGATGCGGTTGACCGCCCGCGGCCGCGCCGGACATGGCTCGATGGTGCACGACGACAACGCGGTCACCACGATCGCCTCGGCCGTCGCTCGCCTTGGGGCACACCAGTTTCCGATGGTGCTCACCGACTCGGTGGCGCAGTTCCTGACCGCCGTCGCTGAGCAGACCGGCTACAGCTTCGACCCCGGCACCCCCGATCTGGAGGGCGCGGTGGCCAAACTCGGCCCGATCGCCCGCCTGGTCGGCGCCACCCTGCGCGATACCGCCAACCCGACCATGCTCAAGGCTGGCTACAAGGCCAACGTGATCCCGACGACCGCCGAAGCCGTCATCGACTGCCGGGTGCTACCCGGTCGGCAGGCGGCCTTCGAGCGTGAGGTCGACGAGATCCTCGGCCCCGATGTCACCCGCGAGTGGATCTCCGAATTGCCTTCCTACGAAACAAGTTTCGACGGCCATCTGGTAGACGCGATGAACGACGCGCTACTGGCCGTCGACCCCGAGGCGCGGACCATACCGTATATGCTCTCCGGCGGTACCGACGCCAAAGCCTTTGCCCGCCTGGGAATTCGGTGCTTCGGGTTCGCCCCGCTCCGACTGCCCCCGGAACTGGATTTCGCGGCACTGTTCCACGGTGTCGACGAACGGGTACCCGTGGACGCGCTGCAGTTCGGCGCCCGGGTGCTCGAACATCTCCTTGAGAACTGCTGACTCCGAGAACCACCGACCCCCAGGAGGATTCACCATGGCGTTTCCCTATAACCCCTACGACCATCTGCCCGAACTGCCCGGCTTCACGCTGACCAGCACCGACATCACCGACGGCAAACCGTTGAAGATGGCCCAGGTCAGTGGAATCATGGGCGCCGGCGGCCAAGACGTGTCACCGCAGCTGAGCTGGTCCGGATTCCCCGCTCAGACCCGCAGTTTTGCGGTCACCGTCTACGACCCGGACGCGCCTACCGCCTCGGGCTTCTGGCATTGGGCGGTGGCCAACCTGCCCGCCGACGTCACCGAACTGCCGGCCGGCGCGGGCGACGGATCGGTGCTGCCCGGCGAGGCCATCACGCTGTGCAACGACGCCGGCATGCGCCGTTACGTCGGCGCCGCGCCGCCGGCCGGCCACGGACCGCACCGGTATTTCGTTGCGGTACATGCGCTGGACGTCGACAAGCTCGACCTGCTCGAAGACGCCAGCCCGGCGTATCTGGGCTTCAATCTGTTCATGCATTCCATTGCTCGCGCGGTCATCCACGGCACCTACGAACAGACGTAATCCTTTACGACCCTGCGCAACCCCTCGCGCCCGTCACCGGGCGGCCGCTCCGGAACCGACCGCCTCGGCCAGGCTGGCGAACCCGCCGGCGTGCAGCCGTGCGGCGATGCCGTCGTGAATGTGTTTGGCCCACATACCGCCGCCGTAGATGAACCCGGTGTAGCCCTGTAACAGCGACGCGCCGGCGGTGATGCGCTCCCAAGCGTCATCGGCGGTCTCAATCCCGCCCACACCGATCAGCACCAGGTCATTGCCCACCCGGGCGTACAGCCGGCGCAGCACTTCCAGGGCGCGACGGGCCACCGGCGGCCCGGACACCCCGCCGGAGCCGAGGGCGGCCACCCCCGGTGTGCGCAGCCTGGCGCGCGACACCGTGGTGTTGGTGGCGACGATGCCGGCCAGCCCCAGTTCGACGGCTAGGTCGGCGACCCGGTCGACGTCGTCGTCGGACAGGTCAGGGGCGATCTTCACCAGCACCGGGGTGCTCGTCTCGGCCAGCACGGCCGTCAGGATCGGCCGCAGCGAGTCGACGGCCTGCAGATCGCGCAGCCCCGGGGTGTTGGGCGAGCTGACATTGACCACCAGGTAGGCGGCCAGCGGGCCGAGCAGCCGGGCGCTGGCCGCGTAGTCCTGCGCGGCGTGTTCGGCGGGGGTGATCTTCGACTTACCGATGTTCACCCCGACCGGAACGTCGCTGTGGTGGCGGGCCAGCCGCGCCGCCAGCCGCTCGGCTCCGGAGTTGTTGAACCCCATACGATTCAGCAGTGCCCGGTCCTCTCGGAGCCGGAACAGCCGCGGCTCGGGGTTTCCCGGTTGCGGCTGGGCGGTCACTGTCCCGATTTCGGCGTAGCCGAATCCCATTGCACCCCAAGTGGATAAACCGAGGCCGTCCTTGTCGACGCCGGCGGCCAGGCCCAGCGGCCCGGGACCGCGCACCCCGAACACGGTGCTGGACAGAATCGGATCGTGCGGCCCCAGAGCGCGGCGCATCCCGGCCCGGGCCGGACCGGCGGCGGTGGCACCGCGCAGCGCACCGAATACCAGAGTGTGGATGCGTTCCGGCGGCGCCTGGAACAGCACGCGCCGCACCGCGTCGTAGATCACAGGCCCGGCTGATCGGCCGGCCGCTGGCTATCCAGGTTGTCCAGGCGAACTTTCCTGCGGCGCAACAGAACCCGCCTGCTGCCGTCGGTGTAGAGCCGCACCCGGGTCAACTCCCAGCCACGGTACTCGGCTTCGATCGACAGCCGGATGGAGGCACTCAGCCGGGTGACATCCGGCGGCAGCCGCAACGGGACCCACTCGTAGTCCTCGGATAGCCCGGCCTCCCAAGCAGCCGGCATCCGGCCGCGTGGAGCCGCGCTCACCGGCCACCGCCGACGGCGTCGCGGATCACCTGCACCCCGTCGCCGGACCCCGACACCACGTACAGCGTGCCGGTGGCGTCGTCGAAAGCCAGTGCATCGGGTTGCCGCACGGTCGGATAGCGCACCTTCTCCACGGGGATACCAGTAGCCAGATCGTAGCCAACAACGGCGTTGACCTCAGGTGAAGCGACCCACACCAGGGTGGCCGACCCGGTGACTCCGTACGGCGTGCCGCTGACCGGGTAGGCCTGCCGTTCGATCAGCGGATCGACGCCGAACACCAGCAGTTGCCCGCCCCGGGTGTCGGTGACCAGTACCCGTCCCATCGAGTCGGCCGCCATAGTGGTGGCACCCAGCCCGGCCCGCAGCGCAAGGCCGGGGGAGCCGTCGTCGTTCAGCGCGGTCACCGAGGTTTGCGCCCGATCCAGCACGACGGCGGTATTCCCCTGAGCCACAAGGGCATCCACCCGGGCGAAGGCGCTGTCTTTGGCGGCGACCCGATTGTCGGGGGTCAGCGTGTACACCGATCCGTCGGCGCTACCCAACACCAGCCGGCCGTCGGCCCGGCGGGTGATCGCCGTGAAGTCGACGTCGGCCGCGCCGTCGATCGCGGTACGGGTCGCGGTTTCCCCGGCCAGGTCGACGGTGAAGAAACCACCGCGGGTGGCCGCAACCACCGATCCGTTCCCGCCGGCGGCCAGAGCAGTGGCCGGCCCCGGCAGCGGCACGGTACGCGGCGCGCTGGAGCCGCCGATCACCGTCACGGTCGCCGGCTGCTCCATCGAGGGGTCAGCGGCGCCAGCGGTCCCGGAGGTGAGCACCACCAGCGATCCGCCGTTGACCACAGCCGCCCGCGGGCTACCGCGCAGGGCGATGATCTGCCCGCTCGGAGCGGTGGCGACCGGCGGGGACTGCCCGGCGCTAGCCGTCTCGATGGTCGGCGGGGCGGAGTCGATCAACTTCGACGAGCATCCGGTGGCCAGCGCTGTCACCGCGAGCAGTCCCGCCGCCAGGCGGCGCATCGCGGCGCGGTCTGCGAGCTGGGACAACGGGAACTCCCGGGATGTCGGTCAACAACTAACGGTCGGCAAGCCTGACGTGAGAAGTCTATGTCGCCGCGCGCCGCGCGGAAGTTTGCCGTATCCGCACCAAAAATCCGTAAGTGACATTATGGTGTTGCCATGACGCTGGCCGCAGCCTCGCAAGCACTGGGTGCCGAATTCCGCATCGAGGATCTCACCACCGGTCTTTTCGCCAGCGGCTTCGGCCGGCTCGGCGATGGTCGCAGCTTCTCTTTCCACGTGCACCGCGGCCGGCTCACCGTCGAGATCTACCGCCCCCGGCTGTCCGGGCCGGTGCCGATGCCCGAGGATCTGGTCGCCACCGCCACCCGCAGCTTCGGTGACTTGGATGTCGATGACGCGCGGAGCCTGACCGCGGCCGTGCGCGACGCCATCGCGATGGCAGCCCCGGCGCACTGAACCCCACGCACTGACAGGTTCGTCCGAGACCCAGCACGGTACGGTCAGCGCCGTGGATGTGATGCACATGTCGTGGCTGCAGGTCGTCGTGCTCTCGGTTGTCCAGGGTTTGACCGAATTTTTGCCGATCTCGTCCTCGGGTCACCTGGCAATCGTCTCCCGGGTGTTCTTCTCCGGCGACGCGGGCGCGTCGTTCACCGCGGTGTCCCAGCTGGGCACCGAGCTCGCGGTGCTGGTCTACTTCAGCCGGGACATCATCCGGATCGTGAAAGCCTGGTTCGCCGGGCTGTTCGACCCGCAGCGTCGCGACGCCGACTACCGGTTGGGCTGGTACGTCATCATCGGCTCCATCCCGATCGGCGTACTGGGCCTGGTGTTCAAGAACTTGATCCGCACCGATGTCCGCAACCTCTGGGTGGTGGCCACCGCCATGCTGCTGTTCTCGGTCGTCATCGCCGCCGCCGAGTACTACGGCCGCCAAGATCGGCATGTCGAGCAACTCACCTGGCGCGATGGAGCTGTCGTCGGCCTGACGCAATGCCTGGCGCTGATACCCGGGGTGTCACGCTCCGGGGCGACCATCAGCGCCGGGCTGTTCCGTGGCCTGGACCGTCCGCTGGCGGCGAGATTCGGCTTCCTGCTGGCGATTCCGGCGGTGTTCGCCTCCGGGCTGTTCTCGCTTCCCGACGCCTTCCACCCGGTCAGCGAGGGGATGAGCGCGACCGGGGTACAGCTGCTGGTGTCGGTGGTGATCACCTTCGTGATCGGGTATGCCGCCGTGGCCTGGCTGCTGCGCTTCCTGACCAACCATGCGATGTACTGGTTCGTCGGCTACCGGGTGATCCTGGCGCTGGTGGTGATGGCGCTGCTGGCGACCGGAGTCGTGGCAGCGACCTAGCCCAGTGACCGTTATCCTGCTGCGGCACGGCCGCTCGGTCTCCAACACCGCGCACACCCTGGCCGGGC
>CAYPTG010000073.1:7591-9374 GCA_964413455.1 uncultured Mycobacterium sp.
ATCCTGCTGCGGCACGGCCGCTCGGTCTCCAACACCGCGCACACCCTGGCCGGGCGCACCGCGGGCGTCGAACTCGACGAGAAGGGCATCGAGCAAGCCGCCGCGCTGGTCGACCGGGTGGCCGGCCTACCGGTGCGGGCGCTGGTCCGCTCACCGCTGCTGCGCTGTCGGCTCACCCTGGAGCCGCTGGCCGCGTCGCTGGGCCTGGAACCCCTCGTCGATGAGCAGCTCTCCGAGGTCGACTACGGGCAGTGGACCGGCCGCAAGCTCAGCGAACTGGTCGGCGAGCCGTTGTGGTCAGTAGTCCAGCAGCAGCCCAGTGCGGCGGTGTTCCCGGACGGTGAGGGGCTGGCGCAGGTGCAGGCCCGGGCGGTGGCCGCGGTCCGGGAACACGACCGCCGGCTGGCCGCCGAGCACGGAGCCGACGCGCTGTGGGTGGCTTGCACGCACGGCGACGTGATCAAAGCCGTCGTCGCCGATGCGCTGGGCAGCCACCTGGACAGTTTTCAGCGGATCGTCGCCGACCCGGCGTCGATGAGCGTGATCCGCTACACCGATGCCCGCCCGGTGGTGCTGCACGTCAACCACACCGGGTCGCAACTGGCCGCCGCGCTCCGCGTTACCCCGGCCGGCACCGGGCCCGGCCGGGCCGGTGACGGCGTCGTCGGCGGTTCGACGGACTGAATCGCCGGACGCACACCGCGGTGCCGGTATTTTGGAACGAACCATGCCCCGAGCAATCCACGTCTTCCGCACTCCCGACCGATTCGTGGCCGGGACCGTGGGTGAGCCCGGAAGCCGGACCTTCTATCTGCAAGCCGTCCACGACAACCGGGTGATCTCGGTGGTGGCCGAGAAGCAACAGGTGGCGATGCTGGCCGAGCGGATCGGGGCGCTGCTGGTCGAAGTGCACCGCCGGTTCGGCACGCCGCTGCCGCCGGATGTCGGAGTCACCGACCTCGACCCGCTGGTCACCCCGCTGGACGCCGAATTCCGGGTCGGAACAATGGGATTGGGCTGGGACGCCGAAGCGCAAAGCGTGGTGGTGGAGCTGCTGGCGGTCAGTGAGACCGAGTTCGACGCATCGGTGATCCTGGACGACGCCGAGGAGGGGCCCGACGCGGTGCGGGTGTTCCTCTCGCCGGAGTCGGCGCGGGCGTTCGCCGCCCGGTCGCAGCGGGTGCTGGCCGCCGGCCGGCCACCGTGCCCGCTGTGCGATGAGCCGCTGGACGCCGACGGCCATCTGTGCGTGCGTACCAACGGGTACCGACGTGACCAGCTGCCCGGTTCAGGGGACGTATCGGACTCGTGACCGGCCCCGAGGATCCCGGCGAGGTCTTGGCGCATGGTGGGCTAGCCGTGCTGGGCCGCATCCGCTCGGCCAGCAACGCCACCTTTCTGTGCGACGCCGCCCTGGACGACACGGTGCTGCGCTGCGTGTACAAGCCGGTGCTGGGGGAGCAGCCGCTATGGGACTTCCCGGACGGCACCCTGGCCGGCCGGGAGCGTGCTGCCTACCTGATTTCGACGGCACTAGGCTGGAACATCGTGCCGCACACCATCATTCGGGACGGTCCGGCCGGGGAGGGCATGGTCCAGTTGTGGGTTCAGCAACCTGAGGAACCCGACGGCGTCGAGCTGGTCGACCTGTGCTCGGGCAAAGCCGTTCCCGCGGGCCATTTTCCGATCATTGCCGGCCGCGACTACGACGGCACCGAGGTCACCCTGACCCACGCCGATGATCCGCGGCTGCGCCGGATGGCGGTGTTCGACGTCGTCGTCA
>CAYPTG010000074.1:0-9353 GCA_964413455.1 uncultured Mycobacterium sp.
CTGCGGATGCGCACCAACTACGACATCGAGATGATGCGCCAAGTCGGCTTCTGCTCGGGCATCGAGAACTACTCCCGGCATATCGACGCCCGCCCGGCCGGGTCGGCGCCGGCCACGCTGCTCGACTACTTCCCCGAAGATTTCCTGCTGGTCATCGATGAGTCGCATGTCACCGTCCCGCAGATCGGCGGCATGTACGAGGGCGACATGTCCCGCAAACGCAACCTGGTGGAGTACGGCTTCCGGCTGCCCTCGGCGGTGGACAACCGGCCGCTGACCTGGGAGGAGTTCGCCGACCGGATCGGCCAGACGGTGTACCTGTCGGCCACCCCCGGTCCGTACGAGCTGGCGCAGGCCGGCGGCGAGTTCGTCGAACAGGTGATCCGCCCCACCGGGCTGCTCGACCCGATGGTCGTCGTCAAACCCACCAAGGGCCAGATCGACGATCTGATCGGCGAGATCCGCACCCGCACCGAACGCGACGAACGGGTGCTGGTCACCACGCTGACCAAGAAAATGGCCGAGGATCTCACCGACTACCTGCTGGAGATGGGCATCCGGGTGCGCTACCTGCACTCCGAGGTCGACACCCTGCGCCGGGTGGAGCTGCTGCGCCAGCTGCGGCTCGGCGAGTACGACGTGCTGGTCGGCATCAACCTGCTGCGCGAGGGCCTGGACCTGCCGGAGGTGTCGCTGGTGGCCATCCTCGACGCCGACAAGGAAGGGTTCCTGCGTTCCACCCGCAGCCTCATCCAGACCATCGGTCGCGCCGCCCGCAACGTGTCCGGCGAAGTGCACATGTACGCCGACAACATCACCGACTCGATGAAGGAAGCCATCGACGAAACCGAACGCCGGCGGGCCAAGCAGATCGCCTACAACACCGAGCACGGCATCGACCCGACACCGTTGCGCAAGAAGATCGCCGACATCCTCGATCAGGTGTACCGGGAGGCCGACGACACCGATGCGGTGGAGGTCGGCGGATCGGGCCGCAACGCCTCCCGCGGTCGGCGGGCGCAGGGCGAGCCGGGCCGGGCCGCGAGCTCCGGAGTGGTCGAGGGCCGCGACGTGACGAGCATGCCGCGCGCCGAATTGGCCGATCTCATCAAGGAACTCACCAACCAGATGATGGCCGCCGCGCGTGATCTCCAGTTCGAACTGGCGGCGCGGCTGCGCGACGAGATCGCCGACCTGAAGAAGGAACTGCGCGGTATGGACGCCGCGGGTCTCAAGTAGCCGGTCCTGGGTAACCCCGACGGCACCGGTTGGCCACGGTTCGGTAAACCCCAGAAACGCCTGCCGGCGCGGTGACTTACACCTCTGTACTTTCAGCCCCGTACCTCGCTACGGAATGGGGAAAGAACCATGTCAAGGACCGCTACCCGGTTCAGCATCAAGGCCATGGCCGTCGCCGGGCTGTTCGGCGCCGCCCTCGCGGTGAGCCCGGACGCCGCAGCCGTCCCGTTTGTCACCGGCGGCGCTGCCTGCGTCCAGGATTCGGCGGGCGCGGTGGCCGCGCCGGCAGCCGCAGGGGCACCTGTGGCGGCGGCCGCGGCGGGTCTGTGCGGCGCCGCCGCCCCGGTCGCCGATATGGCCGGCGTCCCGATGGCCCTGCCGGGGCCGATACCGCTGGTCGCTGCTGCCGCAGGTGCCCTGATGGCCGCTCCGGTGCCGGTGGCTGCTCCGGCTGCCGCCGCGCCGATCCTCGCTCCGGTTCCGGCGGCCGCTGCCCCCGCGCTAGGAGCGCCGATTCCGATCGCCGCCCCGGCAGCCGCCGCTCCGATCCCGGTGGCCGCACCGATTCCAGCCGTCGCCCCGGTGGCCGGCACTCCGATAGGCGCCCCGATCGCCGCCCCGATCGCTGCCGCGGCGGGCGTCCCGGCTCCGATCGGTGCTGCCGTAGTGGGTGCCCCGGCGCTGATCGGCGACCCGATCGTCGACATGGCCGGCGCCGCCGGAGGTATCGGGGGCAAAGGGGCGCCGACCGGCTCGGCCCCGGCCGGGCAGCCGGTGTCCGGTCAGCCGATCATCCCCGGACCGGCGGGCTGAGCGGGACTTGAGACGGGTTTGAGGCGGGCCTAGAGAGGGAGCAGCGATGCGATCGGTAATGCGGTGCGGCCTGGCGCTGATCGGCGTCGTCGCGAGTGTCTTTACCGGGCCGGCCGGGCTGAGCCAGGCGGCGGCCAATCCGGTCCATCAGGCCAGCCAGGTCGATCACGCCGGCCGGACGACCGGATTCCCCATCGCCTCGGTGTCACCCACACCCGGCGACGTGGTGGGTGTGGCGCACCCGGTGGTCGTCACCTTCGGTGCGCCCGTCACCGACCGCAACGCGGCCGAACGCGCCCTGAACATCACCTCCAAGCCCACGATGACCGGAACGTACGACTGGCTCGCCAGCGACGCTGTGCAGTGGGTTCCGGACGGATTCTGGCCGGCGCACAGCACGGTGGCGCTCTCGGTCGGCGGTCGGCCGACGACCTTCAAGACCGGCCGGGCCGTCGTCGGCGTTGCCAGCATCGCCGATCACACGTTCACCGTGACCATTGACGGCGTCGAAGCCGGGCCGCCCACACCGCTACCGGCACCGCATCACCGGCCCCGCTGGGGAGAACCCGGCGTCTTCCCGGCCTCGATGGGCCGGCCCGAGTACCCGACGCCGGTCGGCATCTACACCGTGCTGGCCAAGGAGCGCTCGGTGGTGATGGATTCCAGCAGCGTCGGCATCCCGGTCAACAGCCCCGATGGCTATCACCTGACGGTGGATCATGCCGTCCGGTTCACCAAACGCGGCCTGTTCGTGCACGCGGCGCCGTGGGCGGTCAACTCACTCGGCAACGCCAACGTCAGCCACGGCTGCATCAGCCTGAGCCCCGAGGACGCCGAGTGGTACTTCGACACGGTTAACGTCGGCGACCCGGTGATCGTGCGGGACAACAGCGTCGAGGTCCCCAAGGTGTCGTCAACCCCTAGTTGACGATGCGGGTGCGTCAACCTACGGTTGACGCTATGGAACCGCTCAAGATCTCCTACCCGATCCGCCTCAGCGACCTGATCGACGCCATCAAGACGGTCCACGCCGACGCACTGGACCAGCTCGCCGACGCCGTGCTGGCCGCGGAGGCGTTGAACGAGACCGCCGACGAGCTGATCGGTCATTTCGTCGATCAGGCTCGTCGTTCGGGGGCTTCGTGGACCGAAATCGGTAAGCGGATGGGAGTCACCAAGCAGGCCGCGCAAAAACGATTCGTACCCAAGATCGCCAACACCGAGGAACTCGATCCGAGCCAGGGATTCAGCCGGTTCACTCCGAGAGCGCGATCGGCGATAGTGACTGCGCAGAACGCCGCGCACGACGCCGGTAACGCCGAGATCACCACCGACCACCTGCTTCTCGGTTTGATCGGGGACAGCGGCGCACTGGCCGGAATGGCACTGGCCGCGCAGCAGGTCAGCGCCGATGCCGTGCGGACAGCGATCCAACTGCCGCCACGCGCCCCGGAGACGCCCGCTCTGATCCCGTTCGACGCCGGTGCCAGACGTGCGCTGGAAGAAACCTTCAACGAAGCACTTCGGTTGGGCCACAACTACATCGGCACCGAACACATGCTGCTCGCTCTGCTGGAGACCGAAGACCGGAACGGGACGCTTCACCGGCTCGGCGTCGACAAGACCCGGGCGCAGGCCGACATCGCCGCGGCCTTGGCGTCGATCACCGGTCAAGCCTGAGCGGCCCTGCCGCCCGAACGGCCTGAGCGGCCCTGTCACCGAACGGATTTCACGACCTGGGCGAAGCTGAACTGCCAGCGCTCCACGACGTGGAATCCGAACCTGCTGGGTACCTGGTAGGCCATCGCGCCGGCCAGCCGAGGCCCCGGCGGCAGCTCCGGCCCGCGCTCGTGCTCGGGCATGGTGGGGTCGCGCTCGCTGACCGTCCACAGCGCCGGGCAACTTGGCATCTTGTCGGCCCAGGCCCACACCGCAACGTGGGCGTCCCACAACCGCTCTCGTTGCAGCGAGGTGGGGCCGCGGCCGTAGTCACGCAGCTTCTGGTACACCGCCGGGCGGGCCGCGGTGATCGGCCGGATCGGCCCGGGCGCCCAGGTTATTGAATTGTCAAGGACCAGGCAGTCGCCGGGGGCGGCGTTCTGGTCGATGACGTCGGCCACCGCGCTGTAGTCCATGCCGGCTTTGGCGTAGGGGCCGCGCTGGAACAGGTAGGTGGGCAGCCCGGCCACGGCCAGCACCACCAGCAGCGCGGCGATCCCGGCCCGGGACCGGCCCACCGTCACGATGCACCAGCCGAGCAGCAGCGCGAACGCCGGTACGGTGAACGACAGATAGCGCGGGTAGTAAAGGGGTTGGTGGACAACCGAATACAGCAGCAACGCGACGGTCGGAACCACCATCCAGGTCAGCGTCACCGCAATCATCCGGCGCGGCCGCCCGGACCCGAACATCGGTCCGCAGACCGCGGCGGCCGCGATGATCAGCCCGGCGACCACCGCTGCGGCCACCGACTGGTCGAAGTACTGCTCGTGCAGAATCCCGGTGACGGTCTGCGAACCCAGCTGCGGAATCCACTGCACCTGAAACAACTGCTTCTGGGTGAATAACAGGAAGGACGCCGCCACCCCCACGGCGCCGGCTGCCGTCACCGCCCAGCACCGCAGCATCCACGGCCGGCGCCCGTAGACCATCACCACCACCGCATGCGCCGGAATGATCAGCACCAGAAAGACATTGAGCAGCACCGCACCGACGAGCAGCACCTCGTAGAGCAGCCACCACAGCAGATGCCCCCGACGGGCGGTTCGGACGCAGAACACCGTCAACCACACCGCCGCCGCCATCGACAGCGCATAGGACCGGGTCTCCATCCCGGCCCAGGTAACCCGAGGCAGCACCGCGAACACGAGGCCGGCCGTCACCGCCACGGTGCGGCTGGACAGCTGCTTACCGAGCACCACCACTCCGGCCGCCGCGACCGCGGCCGCCGCCGCGCTGGACAGCCGCGAGGCGAACTCGGTGGCCGGGAACACCACGAACCAGCCGTGCATCAGCAGGTAGTACAGGCCGTGCACGGCATCGATGTTGTGCACCATCGCCCACAGCTCCGACACCGAACGGGTGCCGGCCGAGATCGTCGCCGCCTCGTCGAACCACAACGACGGCCGTGCCGACCCCGCCGCGCACAGCGTCAGACACAGCAACGCCACCGCCAGGGTGTCCCACCGACGGCGTCGCCGACGGACCGGCCGGACGGCGTCGGCGATGGCGACGGCCGTCGGGCGTTCCTGGACCGAGATACTCACGCTGGTTTCGCTATCCGTTGTCCTGTTGACGTGCCGAGGCTACTGTTCTCTTGTTCTCTGTAATTGTGCAACTGAGGAGCACTGGAGGTACGCATGGGCGGTTACAACACCGTGGTCGTCGGTACGGACGGTTCGGATTCATCCCTTCGTGCGGTCGATCGGGCCGGACAGCTTGCCTCCGGACCCGACGCGCGAGTCATCGTGGCGACCGCGTTTGTCGAGAGCCCGGAAGACACCCGGGGTGCCGACATGCTCAAGGACGAGGGCTACAAGCTCACCGGCCACGCCCCGATCTACGAGATCCTGCGGGATGCGGCGCAGCGGGCCAAGGCCGCCGGCGCGGCCAACGTCGAGGAGCGGGCCATCAAGGGCGCTCCGGTCGAGGCGCTGGTCGATCTGGCCCACGAGGTGGGAGCTGATCTGTTGGTGGTCGGCAACCTGGGCCTGAACACCATCGCCGGACGGCTACTGGGTTCGGTTCCGGCCAACGTGGCCCGCAAGTCCAAGACCGACGTCCTGATCGTCCACACCACCAATTAAGCACCAGGGGCGGCCGCCGCACGTCAGCACCGGGTCTGTTTCCGCACCGGCGGCCGTGCGGACCCGGCTGTGGTCCGACGGGGTGCTGCAGGCCGAGAACTTCCCGTTCGCCGACGTTTCGGCGCACCTGCACCAAGACAACGCCCTGGTCTGGGTGGACCTGCTCAACCCCGACCACGGCACCCTGGCCGAACTCGCCGACGAGCTGAGCTTCGACCCGCACGCGGTGGAAGACGTCGTCGAGCACACCGAACGCACCAAGGCCACCCGCTACGCCACCCACACCTTCCTGACCGTCTACGCCACCGGGCTGGGACCACAGATCCCCGGGGCGATCGAGTCGCGGCTGCTGACCGCGCGGGTGTCGATCTTCGTGCTGCCGACCGGGGTCATCACCGTGCGCCACGAGCAGGACCCGGCGCACCCGGTCTTCGACGTCGACGACGTGGTCCAGCGCTGGGACGACAACGCCGACCTGCTGCGCAGAGGATCACCGGCGCTGCTGCACGGCATCCTCGACGTGGTGGTCGACGGCCAGTTCGACACCATTCAACGGCTCGACGACGCCATCGAGTCGCTGGAGGACAGCCTGTTCGACGACCGGTCACAGACCCGGCAGCTCCAGCGCGACACCTACCGGCTGCGCAAGGAACTCGTCGAGCTGCGGCGCATCGTGCTGCCGATGCGCGAGGTGGTCAACACGATCATGCGGCGCAGTTCCCCGGGAGTCGACGCCGCCGAACTCGACGGCTGGTACTCCGACCTGTACGACCATGTGATCCGCGCCGCGGAGTGGACCGAGTCGCTGCGCGACATGGTGACCACGGTGTTCGAAACCAACCTGTCGCTGCAGGATGCCCGGCTGAACACCATCATGAAGAAGCTGACCGGCTGGGCCGCCATCATCGCGGTACCGACCCTGGTTACCGGTTGGTTCGGCCAGAACGTCCCGATCCCGGGAACCGACCAGCCCGCCGGGGTGGTGGCCAGTGCGCTGATCTGCGTGCTGGCCGCCGCCGCGCTGTATATCGGGTTCCGGCGCCGCGGGTGGATCTGAGGCGCCGGGAGTTTATTCGGTGAGCGGGCTAGGAGTTAGATCCGATGGCGCACTCCTCAACGCGGCTTCGCCGCGTGATCGTCGTGTGGCTAGGCGTCGTCGCTCTTGCCGGTGAACACCTCTTTGGTCTTCTCCACCGCATGGGTGGCGATGGACACCGAATCCTCGACGATGGCGCTGACTCCGCCGGCAATGTCGCCCTTGAGGATGTGACCGGCGTCCTCGACGATGTCGGCGGCCTTTTCGACGGCGTGGGTCGCGATGTCCCTGGCCGCGCTGAGTGCATTCTTGGGATCGAAGCCCATCGGACCCTCCTAGTGCTTATGGCGTGTGCTTGACAGTAGCCCGGCGGAGATCAGGCCACCAGCTCGATACCGACTCGTTAACAGAATTGTTTACACCGGTGTATATTGGTTGTCGTGTTACGCGTCAACGACGAGACCCGCGAGCAAGTACTGCGGATCGGCCGCGATGAGTTCAACGGTGCCTCGGCCGACGAGACGATCCGTCGGCTGATCGAGGAGCATTGGCAGGCCCGCGCGATCGCCGCGGTCCGCCGCTATCGCGAGGACCCGGAAGGCTGGGCGGACTACCTCGGCGAGGCTGAAGAATGGACAGCCGTCGAGGCGCCGGTAGTCGATGAGTGGGGGCAGTGAGCCGGTGTCGGCCAATCGAGCCCGGGCAGGTGTGGTTCGTTGACTTCGAGCCCGTGCGTGGGCGCGAGCAAGGTAAGGATCGGCCCGCCCTGGTGGTGTCGTCACGGTTCCACCTGGAGTTGACGATGCGACAGCTGATTTGCGTGTTGCCTTTGACCAGCGTCGAACGGGCCGGCTGGCTACATCGAGTGCACGTCGCCGCCGGCGGAGGATGGGTCGTCACCGAACAGATTCGCACTGTGTCCGCCGAGCGGTTCCGCCGCTATGCCCCCGAAATCCAGCTCTCCGCTACCGAAATCGACGAGGTGCGGCGGGTCATGGGACAGATGCTGATCGTCTAGTCAGTCACGGGACCGGACGCGCTTCGGGAGTGCGTCGGCGAGCAGCGCGGCCCCGAAATCGGATTGCATCGGGTCGAACGCGTCGACCACGGCCGGCAACAGCCCCAGGGTGTGGATCACCGACAGGACAGTCGACAAGGCGACCGAGGCGTCACCGGACTCAAGCTTGGCGACGGTCCGCGCCGAGGTGTGTGAGCGCCGGGCCAGCTCGGCCTGGGTCATCCGCTGGGCGCGACGCCACTGCGACAGCGCCGCACCGATCTGCTCGGCCGCACCTTCGGTCGCACGGCGCTTGACAATGGACGGTTGCATTGGCATATCCCGCAGGATATCGCGTCTTATACGGTATAACCAGCAGAATATAGCCTGTTATTGTGGATCGACGGCGGCTCTGCTTACTCACTCACCAGCCGCGCTGGCGCCACTCCTGCAGGTGCGGACGTTCGGCGCCCAGGGTGGTGTCGTCGCCGTGACCGGGGTAGACGACGGTGTCATCGTCGTAGACATCGAATACCCGGGTGGTGACGTCGTCGAGGAGTTGTTCGAAGTCGCCCGGCTGCCAGGTTTTGCCCACCCCGCCCGGAAACAAACAATCCCCGGTGAACAACTGCACCGCGCTGCGCTCACCGGTCGGCCGCAGCGCCAGCGCCACCGATCCCGGGGTGTGCCCCCGCAGGTGGATGACGTCGAACCTCAGCTCGCCGACGTCGATGACGTCACCTCCGGCCAGCAACCGATCCGGGGGCACCGGGAGCGGACCGGCATCGAGCCGATGAGCCGCGGTGGGGGCGCCGGTGGCCTGGGTGACGGGCGCCAGCGCCTGCCAGTGGTCGCCGTGCTGATGGGTGGTGACGATCATGGTCAGCTTCGGGGCCTGTTCACCGACCACATCGGTCAGCTGTTCGGGGTCGTTGGCGGCGTCGATCAGCAGCGATTCGCCGGTGCGGGTACATGTCACCAGGTAGGCGTTATTGTCCATCGGCCCCACCGACATCTTGATGATGCTGACGCCGGGCAGGCTCTGGCGCGCCGCGGTCCCGGGCTCGACGTGACCGGTGTAGCTGTCGTCAACAACCGTCATAGCTGCCACGTTACGACGCGAAACGGGTTATCCACAGGCGGAGATCAGTTCGTCGAAGCCGCCGGGATGTTTGTGCCTAGACTTCGGCCATGGCAAGTCTGAACGAGCTGGACGCCCGAGTCGCCGCGTTGGAGGCGTCCCGAGCGGACCACCAGGCCGTACTGGCGGCGGTCAATACGGTCGGAGCAAATCAGCGTGCGCACACGCTGCGCATGGACACGCTCGCTACCAAGGCGGAGTTGGAAACCCAGATAGGCGATCTGCGTGAAGAAACCCGCGCAAGCCATCGTGGCGTGTTGTCAAGAGGGTCTGCTGCACGAGTAGGTGACAGTTTCGGTCACGCGGCCTGAGTGGCCGGTG
>CAYPTG010000075.1:0-9337 GCA_964413455.1 uncultured Mycobacterium sp.
GTGCATCCGCTGCGCGCCGACATCCCGATCATGCTGGGCGCCGAAGGCCCGAAGAACATCGCGCTGGCCGCCGAGATCTGCGACGGCTGGCTGCCGATCTTCTACACACCACGGCTGGCCGGCATGTACAACGAATGGCTGGATGAAGGCTTCGCCCGCCCGGGTGCGCGACGCAGCCGCGCAGACTTCGAGATATGTGCCACCGCGCACGTGGTGATCACCGAGGACCGCGCGGCCACCTTCGAGATGATCCGCCCGTTCCTGGCGCTCTACATGGGCGGCATGGGCTCTGAAGACACCAACTTCCACGCCGAGGTGTACCGCCGGATGGGCTATACCGAGGTGGTCGACGACGTCACCAAGCTGTTCCGCTCCGGCCGTAAGGAAGAAGCCGCGGCGATCATCCCCGACGAGCTCGTGGAGGACGCCGCGATCGTCGGTGACGTCGACTTCGTTCGCAAGCAGATCGCGGCGTGGGAGGCGGCCGGGGTGACAATGATGGTGCTCAGCGCCCAGACCGTCGAGCAGGTCAAGGAAGCCGCCGCGCTGCTGTGAGTTACAGCCGCTGAGCCGCGAAGTCGGCTGCCTGAGCGGTCATTCCATTCACCGCGTACAACAGATGCGGCACGATGCTGTTGCCTTGGTCGGTGTCGCAGATTGGATCGCCGTCGGCGCACAACTCGATGGTTTTACCCGCATACGCCGCGCCGACGGTGACCGGCGACATACCCAGCGCGTGTACCAGCTCGGCGGACGGTTTCCCGAACAACGCCACCGCCGCGATCCGGTCGGACAGCTCCGGTGGCAGCGGCGCCGGCAGGTCGGCCGGCCCCGCGGTATTGCCGTCGGAAGTCAGCAGGGCCATCACACCCGCGCCCTGGGAGTAGCCGCCCAGCACGATCCGGGTGTTCGGGCAATTGGCGGCCATCTCGCGGACGTGGTTACCGGCGTCGACGACGCCCTCGACACCGGTCGGGTAGTCCGGGCTGGCCGGGTAGTTCACCGGGTAGACGTCGATGGACTTCGGGGTGTCGGCGCGCAGCGCGTCGATGAAGGCCCGCCCGATCACGCCTTCCCCGGGCGGCTCGCCGGTACCGCGGGCGAACACCACATTGACGTCCGGGCAGTCCGCGGCCGCGGCGCCGGGTGGGTTGACCAGCATCGCCAGCACGGCCGCAGACACCACGGCGGTGGCCTGGGCGACGGCCGCCGGTCGTCGCAGGCCGCGTCCGGACGTCATTGGTCGAGCCTATCGGCCCGGGCCGGTGGTCGGTTCGGGGTGTGAATATCCGTCCTGATTTACCTCAGCCGAGCCCTTCTTGGCGTCGGCCAGCGCGTCGAAAAACGACCGCGCCCAACGGTCCAGGTCGTAGGTCAGCACCTGCCGGCGCAGCGCTCGCATCCGCTGCCGACCTTCTTCCGGGGTCTGGGTGAGGGCGCCGACGATGGCGTCCTTGACCCCCTTCAGGTCATGCGGATTGACTAGGTATGCGCGGGTCAACTCCTCGGCGGCGCCGGTGAACTCGCTGAGCACCAGAGCGCCACCCAGATCGCTGCGGCTGGCCACGTATTCCTTGGCGACCAGGTTCATCCCGTCCCGCAACGGCGTCACCAGCATGACGTCGGCGGCGACGAAAAAGGCGATCAGCTCTTCGCGGGACACCGGCCGGTGCAGGTAATGCACCACCGGCTGGCCAACTTCTCCGAACTCACCGTTGATGTGCCCGACTTGCTGCTCGATCTCGTTGCGCAGGATGCGGTAGCTGTCCACGCGCTCCCGGCTTGGGGTGGCCAACTGCACCAGAACTGTGTCTCCGCCGTTGACCCGGCCCTCGGCGAGCAGCTCGGTGAACGCCTTGAGCCGGACATCGATGCCCTTGGTGTAATCCAACCGGTCGACACCCAGCATGATCTTGCGTGGACCGCCCAATTCGGCGCGAATTTGTTTGGCGCGCAACCGGATATTCCGATCGCGGCCGTTGCTGTCCAACTCGGCGGAGTCGATGGAGATGGGAAATGCCCCGACGTTGATGGTGCGATCTCCCAGCCAGACCTGACCCGGCTTGGATCGCGCCCGCACCGAGGCCCGGGTGGTCTCCGCGCCGGCAAGGTGACGAGCCAGGAACAGGAAGTTCTGTGCACCGCGAGCCACGTGGAAACCGACCAGGTCCGCCCCGAGCAGGCCGTTGATGACCTCGGTACGCCAGGGCAGCTGCATGAACAGCTCCACCGGCGGAAAGGGGATGTGCAGGAAGAAACCGATGGTCAGGTCCGGCCGCAGTTCGCGCAGCATCTTGGGGACCAGCTGCAGTTGATAGTCCTGGACCCACACCGTCGCGCCGGGCGAGGCGGCCCGTGAGGCGGCTTCGGCGAAGCGACGATTGACATCGACGTAGCGGTTCCACCATGCCCGGTGATAGACCGGCCGGACGATCACATCGTGGTACAGCGGCCACAGGGTGGCGTTGGAGAAACCTTCGTAGTACTCGGAGACGTCCTCGGCGCTTAGCCGTACCGGCCAAAGCGCCAACCCGTCTTCGGTCAGCGGCTCCTGCGGCCCGTCGACGATGCCCGGCCAGCCGATCCAGGCGCCTCGCTGCTTACGTAGCAGCGGCTCCAGCGCGGTGACCAGGCCACCAGGGCTGCGTTTCCAGGTGGTGCTGCCGTCCGGATGCCGTTCCATGTCGATGGGCAACCGGTTGGCAACCACTACGAAATCGGAGTTCCCGGATGTGAACCCGGTGTCTCCGCGGGACACTTACACCTCGAGCTTTGCCGGTCCAATACCGAGCATCGAGAGAAACACGCGGCACTCGTCGGCATCGGTCGCGTACGCGGCGACAACGCGACGTGCTTGCCGGGCCGTGCTGTCGGCCAGCGGTTCCACGTCGCCGATTTCTGCGGGATCAGGTTTTGCGGGCATGGCTTAACTCTAGGCCAGGTGCCGCGGCGGTAGTGCTGCGGGCTGTGATTTGGCTTACTGCGGCTGGGGCGACGATCACGCATCGCCCCAGCCGCAGCGAGATACGGCTTTGAATGAGCCGGGTATTAGCCGGTGACACCGGTTTCGATCAGCGGAGCGACAGCCTTACCGGCGTTGCTCTCCTGCAGGCCGATGCACTCGCCGGTGTTCTCACCGGTGCAGGGGATGCCGTCAACGGCCGGCAGCTGGCCAACACTGTCTCCGGTGCCCCCGCTGATCGAACCCGGCGCCAGGACGGCGCCCTCCGGGTTGAGCGGGCTCTGAACCGGCGTGGTCACGTCGGTCACCGGCTGGCAGGCGCCGGTGGCCGGGTTCAGAACCTCGGTGTCCGGGCATTCCGCCAGCGCCGGAGCCGCCGGGCCGGCCGGGGTGGTCATCGCGGCGACCAGGGGAGCGGCCGAGATAGCGATCGCGAAGCCGCCGGCGAGCAGCATGCGGTGCGCGAGGGAAGTGAAAGTAGCCATTACCGTGCTTTCTGTGTTGATGGTTGCCTCATCAGCCGGAGGCAGTTTTTGAGACACCCGTGTTTCGCCACGACGGACGTGGCTGTTACATCCGATGATAGTGCGAAGCCCGGTGGAGGCCGGAAAACCGCCGGTAGAGGCCGGTTAGAGAGGATTTCGACACCGTGGATATCGATCCCGCTGCCACCGCGTGGCTGTTGGCCAGTACCGCGCTGGTGTTGTTGATGACCCCCGGCCTGGCGATCTTTTACGGCGGCATGGTGCGCAGCACCGGCGTGCTCAACATGATCATGATGAGCTTCATCTCGATACCGCTGGTGACGGTGGCCTGGCTGCTGGCCGGCTACAGCCTGGCCTTCTCCGACGGGTCCGAGGGGCCGGCTGGCGGTTTCATCGGCGGGCTAGCGCACCTCGGGATGCGCGGGATCGGCCCGCAGACCGTGCACGGGCCGGTCCCCGAGTTGTTGTTCGTCACCTTCCAGCTGAGCTTCGCCATCATCACCACCGCGCTGGTCAGCGGGGCGATCGCCGACCGCGCCCGGTTCGCCGCCTGGATGATATTCGTTCCGGTGTGGTCAATCCTGGTGTATTCCGTTGTGGCGCACTGGGTGTGGGCTCCCAGCGGGTGGCTGTTCAAGCTGGGTGTGCTGGACTACGCCGGCGGGTTGGTCGTCGAAATCGTCTCGGGCGCTTCGGCGTTGGCGCTGGCGCTGGTTCTCGGTCCGCGGATCGGATTCAAGGTCGACGCCATGCGCCCGCACAATCTGCCGTTCGTGCTGCTGGGTGTGGGACTGCTGTGGTTCGGCTGGTTCGGCTTCAACGCCGGTTCGGCGTTGGCCGCCGACGGTGTGGCGGCGGCGGTGTTCCTGAACACCCTGATCGCCGGTTGCCTGGGCATGTTGGGCTGGCTGACGGTGGAGCAGATCCGGGACGGCAAGCCGACCACGTTCGGTGCCGCCTCCGGTGTGGTGGCCGGGTTGGTGGCGATCACCCCGTCCTGCGGAACGGTGAACCCGTTGGGTGCGGCACTGGTCGGCGCGGCCGCCGGGGTGGTGTGCGCGTTCGCCATCGGCGTGAAGTTCAGACTCAACTACGACGACTCGCTGGACGTCGTGGGTGTGCACTTCGTCGGCGGTGTGGTCGGGGTGCTGCTGATCGGGTTGCTGGCCACCTCGACGATGACCGGCGGCCCGCAGGGCCTGCTCTTCGGCGGCGGCCTGGGGCAGCTGGCCAAGCAGATCCTGGCCGCGGGCGTGGTGGCGCTCTACGCGTTCGCCATGAGCTACCTGTTGGGCACGGTGATCGAGAAGTTCATCGGTTTTAGGCTCAGCGCCGAGGACGAAACCAGCGGTGTGGACTTCACCCAGCACGCCGAAACCGCCTATGCCGAGGGTGTTTACGGCCACCAGCAGGTGCGCCGCGGATTGTTCGGCGATCGGGTCCGCCACGAGGAAGCCGAAGACGGCTGATCGCACCGGCGGTGCTCGGTACCATTCCGGCATGCCGCTGGCTAATGGCGATGTCTTCGCCGGTTACCGCATCCTGCGCGCCCTGGGCTTCGGCGGGATGGGTGAGGTCTATCTGGTGCAGCACCCGCGTCTGCCCCGTCACGACGCACTGAAGATCCTGCCCGCCGACATGTCGGCCAACCCGGAGTTCCGGGCCCGGTTCAACCGGGAGGCCGAACTGGCCGCCGGGCTCTACCACCCGCACATCGTCGGTATCCACGACCGCGGGGAGTTCAACGGCCAGCTGTGGATTTCGATGGATTACATCGACGGCCCGGACGCCGGCCGACTGCTCCGCGAGCAGTACCCGGGCGGCATGCCGCCGTGGGAGGTGGCCGACATCGTCACCGCGGTCGCCGACGCGCTGGACTACGCCCACGCCCGCGGGCTGCTGCATCGCGACGTCAAACCGCCGAACATCCTGCTGACCAACCCGGAACGTGGCGGCCGTCGGCTCATTGTGCTGGCCGACTTCGGGATCGCCCGTAACGCCGCCGAAGCCAATGGGCTCACCGACACCAACGTCACGGTCGGCACGGTCAATTACGCCTCACCCGAGCAGCTGATGGGTTCCAAACTGGACGGTCGGGCCGATCAGTACAGCCTGGCCGCGACCGCCTATCACCTGCTGATCGGTTCGCCGATGTTCGGCTCATCCAACGCCGCGGTGGTCATCGGTCAGCATCTCAACGCACCGCCGCCGCGACTGGGTGACGTCCGCCCCGAGCTGGCCCGGCTGGATCCGGTGCTGGCCAAAGCACTGGCGAAGAACCCCGACGACCGGTTCCGGAGCTGCACCGAGTTCGCCAACGCCCTGCGCCAGGCCGTCGAAGCGTCGCCCGGCCCGCTGCCGGCTCACGGTGGAATTCAGGCGCAGCAGGCTCCGCTACCGCCACCCCGGCCCGCGCAGCCCGCACCCCCGCAGGACCGGCACACCGCGTTCCTGCCGCCGGAGCACGCCGGCTACGACGAATACGGCGACTACCGCGACGGTTATGCCGAGCACCCCGAGCAGGGCTATCGGGAGTACGCGCGCGAGGCGGTGCCGGCCGGTGGCCGGGCCACAGCTCAACCTGCGCGTTGGCCCTGGGTGCTGGCCGGGTTCGCCCTGGTGATGATCTTCTCCGCACTGGCGTTCACGTTCTGGCCGCGACACGACGCCGCCTCCGGCTCCCCGACGACGTCATCGCATTCATCAACGACGACGGCCACCACTGCCGCCCCCACCACTACCACCAGCACGTCGACCAGCACGACGTCGTCGTCGGCGCCGGCCCCTGCAGTGACCTTCGAGGCGATGCGGGATCTGGTGAACGGCTTCTACGCCGAACTGCCCGGCAACCCGAATGCCGCCTGGAACAAACTCGACGCTCACTATCAGCAGCGCAACGGTATGGACGACTACCTGAACTTCTGGTCGACCATCCAGTCGGTCTCAGTGCTGGCGATCAACCCCCGTGACGACAACAGTGTGGTGGCCACCATCCGCTACCAAATGCGTGACGGAGGAGTCGACACCGAATACCGCTGGTTCAGCGTGGTACCCACCGACGGCCAGCTGTTGATCTACGACTCGGATCGGATCGGGCCGGCGTAACCGGCAATTCGGCCTAGCTGGCCAGCTCCGGGCGGCACGGCGCACACGGTCCGAATCCCCGACTGGGATAGCCGCAGTACGGGCAGGTGCTCAGCATCGTGGACAGGTCATCACCGTTGTCGCTAATGTCGGCCAGCTTGCTGTCGAGAACCTTGAGCTGGCTGGCCAAAGCGCCTAACCGGATAGTGAGGCGTTCCTGCTCGGCCTCCAGAGCTGCTCGCTCACAATAGGTTTCGCCGCATCCCGGGGTAACCCGTGAACGTCGCTGATGCCAGGCCAGATCAGCCAGCGCCCGGTCCAGTTCATCCAGTCGGGCAGCCAATGTTCGCAGCAGCTGGACCAGTGCGTCGCGACCGGCGCCGATCACCGCCAGCGTGCTGGCGCCGGTGGCGGACGGCCGCGGACTGGGCTGCCGTTGCGCAGCGGAACCGGGCAACGCAACTCCTTCCCCGGACGACGGACAAACGCTTGGTCGGTAAGCTAGCAGCAGTGCCAGCTATCCGCGAAACGGCCAGCGAGTGGCGGTTGGGCGGTCTAGAACTGGAGTGGATGGGGATGATCAAAGCGGTCCGGCAGCGTGTTCTCGACGCCGCTATCACCGAACTTGCGGTCCGTAATGTGGGCTCGTTCACCATGGAAGGCGTGGCGTCCCGGGCGGGTGTGGATGTGCTGTCGGTCAAGGTCGTCTGGGCCAATACCCCGCAGCTGCTCAGCGCGGCGCTGGGTGCGTATGCCCGGCAGTATCTTCCGATTCCCGACACCGGCACGTTGCGGGGCGATCTGTTGCAGTACGCGAAAACCTGGGCGGAGAGTTTCAACTCGCCGGTCGGGCGACGAGTGCTGCACACCGTCATCGCCACGCCGAACGACTGGGACGTGCGGGGGTGGCGCTGGGAGTTCCTCGACGGTCGGCAGCGCCGGATCGGCCGGCTGCTGGACCGGGCGGTGCAGCGGGGCGAATGCCCGCCGGACACCGATCCGGCCCGGGTCGTCGACCTGCTGGTCGGCGCCCTCGGCGTGTTCCCGCTGCTGTATGACCGGGCGATCACCGACGAGGACTGCGAGTACGTGGTGCAGACGCTGCTGAACGGGATTCTGCGGACTCACTGACCAGAGGTCAGCCCCCGACTTTTTGCTGCTTCAGCGCGAAGTCGTCGAAGTCGAAACCGGGCACCACGATGCAGCTCACCAGCGCCGGTTCCGGGTCGCGGGGCTGGGCGCGCTGCCAGTAGCCCGCCGGAACCAGTAGCTGCGGTTGCTCGCCGGCGGTGATGTCCGGCCCCAGCACATGCGTTGTGGCACTGTCGGTTTCCGGGCCGATATCGAGGATGAGCGGGCTGCCCCGGTGGTGCAGCCACAGCTCGGCGCTGCGCACCGTGTGCCACGCCGACTGCTGTCCTGGCATCAGCACGAACAGCACCGCCGTGCCGGCATTGCGCGGCCCGGTGTAACCCGCCGGCAGCGCCGACTCGTCGAGCAGGTGCTCGCTGCGCCAGGTCTCGCGGTACCAGCCGCCTTCCGGGTGGGGCGCCAGGTCCAGCTGTTGGACCCAGTCCGGCAGTTCGGTCATGACGTTGAGGGTAGGGCGACGGCGGCTCGCGGTGTCGGAGCCCCCTGTCAGGATTGAACTGACGACCTTTCGCTTACAAGGCGAGTGCTCTACCACTGAGCTAAGGAGGCCTGTGGGTGACCGAGCACCCGCGGACGACAGCCTATCCGGTCAGGCCTCGTCGTCCCGGAACGGCCAGCGCCGCCGCCCGGGCAGCGGGATGCGCTCGGCAATGTTGCTCAGCGGGTTGACCACCAGGCTCAAGGTGACGACCGCCTCGCGCAACGTGTCCACCGTCGGTGCGAGTGCTTCCAGACCCGGCGCCAACCGATTCAACGTGTCGGTCACCGAGGCGAGCTGCTCCAGCGGGCCGTCTTTGGCGGTCAGCCGGTCGATCAGGCCGCCCTCGGACAGCAGCCGCTCGGCCAGTCCGTCTTCGGCGAATACCCGCTCGATGAACCCGTCCTCGGCGAGCACCTGATCGAACAGGCCGCCGGGCTCCAGCGCGCGATCCACCACCCCGCCGTCGGCGGTCAGCCGCTCCAGCACCCCGTCGGGTGCGGTGAACCGGTCGATCAACCCGCCGGGCTGCATCAGCCGGTCGATGGCACCGCCCGGGGCCAGCGCCCGGCCCAGCGGGGCGTCTTCCTCGATCAGCTGCGCTAACCGGTTAGCCCGGTCGATGGTGTCGTCCAGGCCCAGGATGCGCACCACCGAATCCTTGGGGGACGGGACGGCGACGTCTCCGACGCTGCGCTTGGCCAGGTCAACCACCGCTTCGGCGACCCCGAGTCCGGCGTCCGCGGCTGCCAGGCCCACCCGCAGCGGTGCGCTGGCCGCATCCGCCAGGGCCTTCGCCAGATTCATGGACGCCAGTGTAGGCGGCACCGGCCACTACCAGGACGCTTCGCACTCACAGGTATCTCACAGTCGTCATCCAGCCTCTGTTCACTCCCAGCGGAGCACATTGGAGGGATGTCTGCAGCGATCCCACAGCCGGTTGCCCACGGCGCTCCGGATGCCAGCATCCTCGTGGTCGACGACGAGACGAACATCGTCGAACTGCTCGCGGTCAGCCTGCGGTTCCAGGGATTTCAGGTACACACCGCCACCAACGGCCCGGCTGCCCTGGACCTGGCCAGGGAACGTCGGCCCGATGCCGTCATCCTCGATGTGATGATGCCGGGTATGGACGGGTTCGGGGTGCTGCGCCGGTTGCGCGCCGACGGTATCGAT
>CAYPTG010000076.1:0-9242 GCA_964413455.1 uncultured Mycobacterium sp.
AACCCTTCGCGGACAACGTGTTGCGGCGGTGGTGGCCGGGCTCGGGTTCGGGGTACTGCTGATCGCGGCGATCGGCAACATGCAGACCACCGGATTCGCCGGCCTGGAAGCGGCCAACGAGGGCGGCAACGTCGCCGGCCTGGCCGAGTTGATCTTCACCCGCGACCTCTGGGCGTTCGAGCTGACCAGCGCACTGCTCATCACCGCGGCGCTGGGCGCGATGGTGCTGGCGCACCGGGAACGCCTGCAACCGCGGAAAACCCAGCGGGAGTTGGCAAAAGAACGCTTCCGTGGCGACGGCCGGCCTACCCCGTTGCCCAACCCCGGTGTTTACGCCCGACGCAACGCCGTCGACACCCCGGCGCGGCTTCCGGACGGCTCCGATGCGGCAGAGTCGGTCAGCACCGCCCTCCGGGAGGCCCGGTGACCCCGGCTGCCTATCTGTACCTGTCGGCGCTGCTGTTCACCATCGGCGCGGCCGGAGTTCTGGTGCGGCGCAACGCCATCGTGATGTTCATGTGTGTGGAGCTGATGCTCAACGCCGGCAACCTCGCGTTCGTCACCTTCGCCCGGATGCACGGCCAGCTCGACGGCCAGTCGGTGGCCTTTTTCACGATGGTCGTCGCCGCCTGCGAGGTGGTGGTCGGCCTGGCTATCATCGTCGCGATCTTCCGCACCCGTCGTAACGCCGACGTGGACGAATCCCACCTGTTGCGGCACTAGAGGACATCGGTATGCAGACACTGCTGGTGCTTACTATCGCGCTGCCGCTGGCCGGGGCGGTGGTTCTGCTGCTGGGCGGACGGGCCACCGATGCCTGGGGTCACCTGTTGGGCTGTGCCACCGTCGCCGGTTCGTTCCTGTGCGGCGCAGCGCTTTTCGCTCACCTGCTCGGCCAGCCCGCCGAGAACCGGGTGGTGCAGCAGACACTGTTCTCCTGGGTGCCGGCCGGCGTGCTACGAGTGGACTTCGGCTTGCAACTCGACGCCCTGTCGATGTGCTTTGTGCTGCTGATCACCGGAGTCGGCGCGCTGATCCACGTGTACTCGATCGGCTATATGGACCACGACGCGGACCGCCGCCGGTTCTTTGCCTACCTGAACCTGTTCGTCGCCGCCATGCTGCTGCTGGTGCTGGCCGACAACTACCTGGGCCTCTACGTCGGCTGGGAAGGCGTGGGCCTGGCGTCGTACCTGCTGATCGGGTTTTGGTCCTTCCACCCCAGCGCGGCCACCGCCGCCAAGAAGGCGTTCGTGGTCAACCGGGTCGGCGACGTCGGCCTGGCCGTCGCGCTGATGGTGATGTTCGCCGCCGTCGGGTCGGTGGAATTCGCCGACGTGTTCGGCGCGGCGCCGTACCTGAGCGAAGGCACCCTGAATGCGCTCGGGCTGCTGCTGTTGCTCGGCGCCTGCGGCAAGAGCGCTCAAGTCCCGCTGCAGTCCTGGCTCGGGGACGCCATGGAGGGCCCCACCCCGGTGTCCGCGCTGATCCACGCCGCCACCATGGTCACCGCCGGGGTGTACCTGATCGTGCGTTCCGGGCCGGTGTTCAACCTGGCTCCGGCCGCCCAGACCGCGGTGCTGATCGTCGGCGCGGTGACCCTGCTGTTTGGTGCGATCATCGGCTGCGCCAAGGACGACATCAAGAAGGCGCTGGCCGCATCCACGATGAGCCAGATCGGCTACATGGTGTTGGCCGCCGGGCTGGGGCCGGCCGGCTACGCGGTGGCGATCCTGCATCTACTCACCCACGGATTCTTCAAGGCCGGGCTGTTCCTGGGCTCCGGTTCGGTGATGCACGCGATGAACGACGAAACCGACATGCGCCGCTACGGCGGGCTGCGCACCCTGATGCCGGTCACCTTCATCACCTTCGGGCTGGGCTATCTGGCCATCATCGGGGTGCCGCCGTTCGCCGGTTTCTTCTCCAAGGACGCCATCATCGAGACCGCCGTCAACGCCGGCGGCCTGCGCGGTTGGTTGCTCGGTGCGGCGACGCTGCTAGGCGCCGGAATCACCGCGTTCTACATGACCCGGGTGATGCTGATGACCTTCTTCGGTGAGCCTCGCTGGGAGTCCGAAACCCACCCACACGAGTCGCCGAGGATCATGACGCTGCCGATGGTGGTGCTGGCGATCGGCTCGGTCGGCGCCGGCGCGCTGCTGTCGCTCGGCGGCGCGCTGCGGCATTGGCTGGAGCCGGTGGTCGGCAGCCACCACGGCGAACACGGCGTGCCGGCGTGGATTACCACGATTCTGGCGTTGTCCGCGGTGGCCGTCGGGGTGCGGGCCGCCTGGCGCCGCTACGGTTCCGTCGAGGTGCCGCAGAATGCGCCGCAAGATGTCTCGGCGTTGACCGTCGCCGCCCGCAACGATCTCTACGGCGACCGGCTCAACGAGGCGGTGTTCATGCGGGGCGGCCGGTATCTCACCCGGGCCTGGACGGAGATCGACGATGTGGCTATCGACGGTTCGGCCACCGGCCTGGCCCATGGACTGCGCCGGGTCTCCGACCTCGCACGCGGCCTGCAGACCGGGTTCGCCCGCAGCTACGCACTGTCCATGCTGGCCGGCACCGTGTTGTTCGCCGGTGCGGTGCTGATCGCGATGTGGAGGTGACGGCGGTGACCAGCGTGCCCTGGCTGACCGTGCTGTGGGTGTTGCCGATGCTCGGCGCGGCCGCCGTCCTGCTGCTGCCTGACCGGCTGACCACGACGGCGAAGTACACCGGTCTTGGAGTGTCGCTCGGGGTGCTGCTGATCGTGATCTGGCTGGGGGTGTGCTTCGACCCGGCCGGCGAGCGCTACCAGTTCATCGAAAGCCGCACCTGGATACCGTCTTTCGGCGCCGGCTACACCCTCGGTGTCGACGGTGTCGCGCTGGTCCTGGTGGCGCTGACAGCGGTACTGATGCCGCTGCTGTTGATAGCCGGCTGGCACGACGCCGACCACCGCAGCGGGCTGGCCGGTCGCGGGGTGCACGGTTACATCGCGCTGATGCTGGCGGTGCAGGCCATGGTGCTGCTGTCGTTGCTGGCCCTGGACATCCTGCTGTTCTACGTGCTGTTCGAAGCGATGCTGATCCCGATGTACTTCCTGATTGGCGCCTACGGCGGCCCCAACCGGGCCCGGTCATCCGCCGCAGCGATGAAGTTCCTGCTCTACAACCTGGTCGGCGGCCTGATCATGCTGGCCGCAGTGGTCGGGCTGTATGTGGCTACTGCCACCAGCGACGCCTTCGTCGGCGGCACTTTCGATGTGCGTGCGATCGGTGACGCGGTCAGCTCCGGACAGCTGACGATTCCCCCGGCCGCGGCGCATGCGCTGTTCGGCGGTTTCCTGTTCGCCTTCGCTATCAAGGCGCCGCTGTGGCCGCTGCATCGATGGCTGCCAGACGCCGCGGTGCACGCCACCCCGGCCACCGCGGTACTGATGATGGCGGTGATGGACAAAGTCGGCACATTCGGGATGTTGCGCTACTGCCTGCCACTGTTCCCCAACTCGGCAATTCAGTTCGGGCCGTTGGTCATTGCGCTGGCGGTGGTGGGCATCCTGTACGGGGCGGTACTGGCCATCGGGCAGACCGACGTGATGCGGCTCATCGCCTACACCTCGATCAGTCACTTCGGCTTCATCATCCTGGGTATCTTTGTGATGACCAGCCAGGGGCAGGCCGGCTCCACGCTGTACATGGTGAACCACGGGATCTCCACCGCCGCACTGTTCCTGGTCGCCGGCTTCCTGGTCAGCCGGCGCGGCACCCGGTTGATCGACGCCTACGGCGGGGTGCAGCAAGTAGCGCCAGTGCTGGCGGGCACCTTCCTGATCGCCGGGCTGGCCACCTTGTCGCTGCCGGGGCTGGCCCCGTTCATCAGCGAATTCCTTGTCCTGATCGGCACTTTCACCCGGTACCCGGCGTTCGCGGTACTGGCCGCGCTGGCGCTGGTGCTCTCGGCGGTCTACGTGCTGTGGCTGTATCAGCGGATGATGACCGGGCCGGTGGCCGCCGAGAACGAGACACTGCCCGACCTGGGGCGCCGAGAGCTGGCGGTCATGGCGCCGTTGATCGCGCTGCTGCTGGTTCTCGGGGTGTACCCCAAGCTGGCACTGGATGTGATCAACCCTGCGATCAGCCACACCATGTCGTCGATCCAGCAGAACGATCCTGCGCCGAAGCTCACCGCCGGAGACATCAAATGACCGCGCCGACAATCGAATACGGGCTGCTGTCCCCGATGCTGATCGTGTTCGGCGTTGCGGTGGCCGGCGTGCTGATCGAAGCCTTCCTGCCGCGGCGTACCCGCTACCGGGCCCAGCTGACGCTGAGCGTCGGCGGCCTGCTGGTCGCCTTTGCGGCGGTACTCACCGTGCACGGCACGATGGGCGGTGGTGCACAGTTGGCGGCAGTCGGCGCGGTTGCCGTCGACGGGCCGGCGTTGTTCCTGCAAGGCACCATCCTGCTGGTCGCCGTGCTGAGTGTGCTGCTCATCGCCCAGCGCCATGACGAATCAGCTTCTGGCACTTCGGGTCTGGATGCTTTCACCCCGCAGGCCTCGGCCGTGCCGGGCAGCCCCGCCGAAGCGCTGGCCACCCGGCTCGGGGTGGCTCAGACCGAAGTCTTCCCGCTGACCATGTTTTCGGTCGGCGGGATGCTGCTGTTGCCGGCGGCCGACGATCTGCTGACCGCGTTCATCGCGCTGGAGGTGTTGTCCTTTCCGCTGTACCTGATGTGCGGCCTGGCGCGCTACCGCCGGATGCTGTCCCAGGAGGCGGCGCTGAAGTACTTCCTGCTGGGGGCGTTCTCCTCTGCGTTCTTCCTGTACGGGATGGCGCTGCTCTACGGCTATGCCGGCACCTTGAGCCTGACCGGGATCGGCGCCGCGGTCGGATCCGGCGCGCCGGACACCACGCTAGCGCTGCTGGGCACCGCCCTGGTCGCGGTGGCGCTGCTGTTCAAGGTCAGCGCGGTGCCGTTTCACTCCTGGGTGCCCGACGTCTACCAGGGCGCCCCCACGCCGATCACCGCGTTCATGGCCGCGGCCACCAAGATCGCCGCCTTCGGTGCACTGCTGCGACTGTTCACCGTGGCGGCACCGGGGCTCAAAGATCAGTGGCGCCCGGCGCTGTGGGCGGTGGCGATCCTGACCATGGCACTGGGCACCCTGGCGGCCATCACCCAGCGCGACGTCAAGCGGATGCTGGCCTATTCGGCGGTGGCGCACACCGGGTTTCTGCTGCTCGGGGTGATCGCCGCCAACCGCTCCGGGGTGACGGGCACCCTGTTCTATCTGGCCGTCTACGGGTTGACGACGGTAGGCGCGTTCGCGTTCGTGGGCATGGTGCGCGACGACGCTGGGCGTGAGCAGACCGAGCTGGCCCAGTGGGCCGGGCTGGGCCGGCGTTATCCCATTGCCGCAGCGGTGTTTTCGCTGTTTCTGCTGTCGTTCGCCGGCATCCCGCTGACCTCCGGGTTCATCGGCAAGTTCGCCGTTTTCCAGGCCGCCGCGGCCGGAGGGGCGACACCGCTAGTGGTAATCGGCGTGCTGGCCAGCGCCGTCGCCGTCTACTTCTATCTGCGGGTGATCATGCTGATGTTCTTCACCGACCCGCCCATCAACGGCCCGGCGCTGCACGCACCGAGCACACCGGCCCTGCTGGCGGTCGCGGTGCCG
Source organism: uncultured Mycobacterium sp. (assembly GCA_964413455.1). GTDB lineage: Bacteria > Actinomycetota > Actinomycetes > Mycobacteriales > Mycobacteriaceae > Mycobacterium. Next base: position 5,671 of record CAYPTG010000076.1, read on the forward strand.
CTGGCTATCACCGTCGTACTGGGCGTCTTCCCGCAGCCGGCGCTCAACCTGGTCGACGCGGCGACGGGCTTTTTCGGATCCTGACCCGATGACGCATGACGTGGTGGTTGTCGGTGCCGGCCTGGCCGGGCTGAGCGCGGCCCGGGAACTGACCCGCCGAGGCTATAACGTCGTGGTGCTGGAAGGCCGCGACCGGGTGGGCGGGCGGACTAAACCCGCCATCCTGGCCGGGGTGCCTGTTGACCTGGGGGCCTCGTTCGTCGGCCCCACCCAGGATGCGGTGCTGACGCTGGCCAACGAACTCGGCTGCCGCAGCATCCCGACGTACTGCGACGGCGCCAACCTGATCCGCTGGCGTGGCGCCGTCCGCCGCTACCGCGGCACCATTCCCACGCTTGGCCCGTTCGCGCTGCTCGACATCGGCCGGATCCAGTGGCAGTTTGAACGGCTGGCCCGCGCGGTGAGCAGCACCCAGCCGTGGAGCGGCCGGCGAGCCGCCGAGCTGGACCGCACCAGCCTGGGCGGCTGGTTGCGCTCTATCCGGGCCACCGCCACCTCCCGGGACCTGATGTCGATCATGGCGCGGGTGACCTGGGGCGCCGAGCCCGACCAGGTGTCGCTGCTGCACGCCGTGCGCTACGTGAAGACCTCCGGCGGGCTGGACCGGATGCTCGACGTGGTGGGCGGTGCCCAACAGGAGCATTTCCCCGGCGGCGCCCACGAGCTGTCGGCGCGGATGGCCGCCGAGCTGGGTGCCCGCATCCGGCTGAACGCGATCGTCAGCCGCATTGACTGGACAGCCGATTCGGTCACGGTGACCTCCTCGGCCGGCGCCGTGCAGGCCCGTCGGGCGATCGTCGCGGTCCCGCCGGCGCACCGACTGGGCATCGACATCGCCCCGGCCCCGCCGTCCGGATACGCCGAACTGGCGCGGCACTGGCCGCAGGGCGCGCTGACCAAGTGCTACGCCGCCTATCCGACACCGTTCTGGCGGGCCGAGAACCTGTCCGGCCAGGCGCTCAGCGACACCGGCGCGGTGTTCATCACCTTCGACGTCTCCCCCGGCCCTGACGGACCCGGCATCCTGCTCGGGTTCACCGACCCGCGCGACTTCGACCGGCTGGAACCCGAACAGCGCCGTGCCGCGGCACTGGACTGCTTGGTGGCGCTGTTCGGCGAGCAGGCCCGCCACCCCATCGACTACCTCGACCAGCGCTGGGGCGCGGAACCTTTCGCTCCCGGCGGCCCGACCGCGGCCGTCCCGCCGGGAGCGTGGACCCGATTCGGGCCGCTGCTGCGGGCGCCGGTCGGCCCGCTGCACTGGGCCGGCACCGAGACCGCCGACGCATGGACCGGGTTCATGGACGGCGCGGTGCGCTCCGGGCTGCGGGCGGCCGCCGAGGTGGCGGGCGGACCGGAAGCTGTTGTTAGGAACTGACCCGCTGTTCGGAACTGACCCGCTGTTCGCGCACCACCACGGCAACCAGTCGGCGCAGGTAGGTGTTGACCAACTCAGGCTGCTCCAGAATCGCGCAATGTCCGCCAGGCACCTCGACCAACTCCAACAGGTTGGGGGCATCCTGGGCGATCCTGCGGGACTGCGATATCGGCAGCAGCCGGTCTTTGGTGCTGCCGATCACCAGCGTCGGCACGGTCAGACCGCTCAGGTCGATGTGCACGCCCGGGCCGAGTTCTTCGACCAGCACCCGCGCCCAGGCGCCGCGGCCGGCCGGCGGGGTGGCCGCGAACAGGTCGTGCAAGAACTGGGCGATGCCGGGGTCGGCGTCGTCGCCGACCGCCATCATCTGCAGGAAGCGCCGACTGCCCGGCTGGGTGCCGTACACCAGCGGGGCGCCGCCGAGGGACCTGATCATCTGGCGGGCCGCGGCTACCCGGGCCTTGCGGAATCGGGCTGGCACTGACAGCAGCTGGATGTTGTCCAGCAGGTCGCCGGTGGTGGTGTTGATCAGTGCCACCGCGTCCGCCCGCTGGGTGACCTGGTCGCGGTATCGGTCCGACCACGCGCTGATCGCGATGCCGCCCATCGAATGGCCGGCGATCACAGCCCGCTCCCCCGACCGCAGCACCGCGGCCAGAACCGCATCGAGATCGGCGGCCAGGTGATCCAGGCTGTAGGCCGACGGCGCCGGCACGCCGCTGCGGCCGTGTCCACGGTGGTCATAGGCGATCACCCGGAAATCACGGGCCAGGTCGTTGATCTGTTCGTGCCAAACCCGCAGCGAGCAGGTGATGCCGTGCGCCAGCACGATCGGGTAACCGTTGGCCGGGCCGAACACCTCGGTGTGCAACCGGGTGCCGTCGGCGGAGTGCACGATCATCGTCTTGCTGGGCGGCAGCGCGGGGCCCTGAACAACACCTTTGCCTTTAACAGCGCCTTTGACCGTCGTGACCCGCTCTTGATCGTCCTGCGATGCCGACATCTTCGCTCCTCATCGGGGACGGCGACGCTGTCGCCCCGAGCTGAGCGTAACCCGCCTTACGCTGTCCGGGCTGGTTACCGGACCTCAGATTTACCCCGAATTTCTGGCGTCACATCCGCACCACTGGCATCACCAGCCACTCTAGTCTAATTCTCTACCCATTCTCACCCCATTCTCAGGGGAAATTCTGCATTACGTCTAACTTTATGGACGCTGGGAACGTAGAGTGCGTTTGCCACGTTTGGCGGTTGACGATACGTCACCGTCGATCCACAGAAGGAGAAACCAAAGTATGAACACCAGAATGGCCCGTGCCGCGGCCGCGGCCGGCGGCCTCGCCATCGCTGCTGCTTTCGCTGTTAGCTGCGCAGCCACCAAGGAAGCCACCAAGGACGCGGCGTCCAGCGCTTCGAGCATCGGCTCGTCGGCTGCCAGCGCGGCCGGTAGCGCTGCCAGCAGCGCCGTCAGCAGCGGCGCCAGCGCCGCCAGCAGCGCCGTCAGCAGCGGCGCCAGCGCCGCCAGCAGCGTGGTGTCCTCGGTGCTGAACGGCACCCCGACCACGTTGAACGTCCCCGGCATCGGTGAGGTTTCGCTGGACGGCCCGGCCGCCGGCGCCTACGCCCGTCTCGGTGGCGCCACCGCTCTCGGTGCGCCGACCGCCGCCGCGGAGAAGGTCGGCGACGGCAGCGTCCTGGCCTTCGCCAACGGCAGCATCTACGAGTCCCCGGCCGGCGCCTACGTGGTTCAGGGCGAGATCCTGAAGCACTACGTCGAGCAGGGCGGCCCGGCCGGCGAGCTCGGCTGGCCGACCGCTGACGAGAAGGAAACCGGCGGTGGCCCCAAGGTCGCCAGCGGTGGCTGGATCAGCGAGTTCCAGAACGGCTCGATCACCTGGCTGAATGACGGCAAGGGCACCTTCTCGGAGACCGTGACCAAGAAGTAGTTCTACCCGCATAAAGCACCGAGCGGCCCCCGGGTTCTCCCCGGGGGCCGCTTGGCGTCTGCGGTGCGGCCGCGATTCGGGGTTACGCCACCCGATCCTGTGGCGATAATGGCCCCATGAAGACAAAACTTGCAGCAACACTGTTGGCCGCCGGCGCGATGGTGGCAATCCCGGCCGCGATCACTCCG
>CAYPTG010000077.1:0-9235 GCA_964413455.1 uncultured Mycobacterium sp.
ATTTCCGGGCTGCCCAGCAAGTTCTGGGCCGGGATGCGGGCGTTGTCGAACCGGATCACCGCGGTGTCGGAGGCCTTGATGCCCAGCTTGTGCTCCAGACGTTCCACGGTGACCCCGGGATGCTCGCGCGGCACGATGAACGACTTGATTGCCGCCCGGCCCTTGGACTTGTCCAGCGTCGCCCACACCACGATGTGCGAGGCCCGCGACCCGGCGGTGACGAAGATCTTCTCGCCGTTGATGACGTACTCGTCGCCGTCGAGCACCGCGGTGGTGGACACCGCCGCGGAGTCAGACCCGAACGACGGTTCGGTGATCGCCATCGCCGCCCAGATGTCGGTGCCCAGGCTGGCCAGCTGCTCGTCGGTGGCCACCCCGGAGATCGCGGCGTTGCCCAGGCCCTGGCGGGGTACCGACAGCAGCAGCGCGATGTCGCCCCAGGAGATTTCCAGCGAGTTCAGCAGCGCGGACATGTTGGCGCCGTTGATGTTTCCCTTCGGGCCGTCGTCGGCGTCGCGGAACGCATCGGCACCGGCAAACGAGATGGTCTTGGCTGCCGTGATGCCCTCGAACAGTGTCGACACGGTGTCGAGTTCCACCGGGTAGGCGTGCTCGGCGAGGTCGTATTTACGCGAGATGGGGCGCAGGATTTCCGCGGCTCCCTTGTGTGCCATGTCGATGACGGCGTCCAGCTTGCGGGGCAGTTCCAGATTGATGGCCATGACGAGCCTTTCCTGGGTGGGGGTAAGCGGCGTGACGTGTGCGGAGTTACAGGGCCAAGACACCCTCGGCGACGCCGAGGGCCCGCAGATCGCGGTACCAGCGCTCCACCGGGTGCTCCTTGGTGAAGCCGTGGCCGCCGAGCAGTTGCACCCCGTCCAGGCCGATCTGCATGCCCTTGTCGGCGCCGAGGCGCTTGGCCAGCGCCGCCTCCCGGGCGAACGGCAGACCCCGGTCGGCCCGGGCGGCGCCGCGCCAGGTGATCAGCCGCAGGCCGTCGAGTTCGATGGCGATGTTGGCGCACATGAACGCCACCGCCTGGCGACGGGCGATCGGCTCGCCGAACGCCTCCCGCTCCTTGACGTAGGGGACGACGTAGTCGAGTACGGCGTGGCAGGTGCCTACCGCCAGCGCTGCCCAGCCCAGCCGGGATAGCGCGATGGCCTCTGAATAATCCTTGGCGTAGTCGCTGCCAGCAGAGTCGTCACCCAGCCGGGCGGCCAGCGGCACCGACACCCGGTTCAACTCCACTCGGCCGAGGGCGGCCGCGCGAAGCCCCATGCTGCGGTCGGCCTCCACCCGCAGCCCCGCGGTGTCGGACTCGACGATGAACATCGCCGGCTTGCCGTTGAGTTGTGCTGCGACAACGAACAATTCGGCATCCGCGGCGGCCGGCACCAGCGACTTGACCCCGTCCAGGCGATAGCCGCCGGGGGTGCGCGTTGCGACGGTCTTGAGCATGGTCGGGTCGAACAGCGGATGCGGCTCGGCGATCGCCAGACAGGCCTGCGGCACGTTGTCACCGGCGAACGCGGGCAGATAGCTGGCCTGCTGATCGGCGCTGCCCCAGTGGGTGAGCGCCGAGGCCACTCCGCCGGGAGCCAGGATCGGCAGCGACAGGCCCATGTCTCCGTAGCCGAGCGCCTCGGTGACCAGTGCGTTGGTCACCGAGGTGCGCTGCTCGGCGATACCGTCGAAATCCTCGGGCACCTTGATCGCGGTGATGCCCAGTTCGGCGGCCTTGGCGATCAGCTCCGGCGGGTAGCCGGCGTCGTCGTCGGCGGCGCGGGCGGCCGGCCGAAGCACCTGGGCGGCGAACTCGTCGACGGTCTCGACGATCATCTTCTGGTCGTCGTCGGGGGTCAGATCGAAGTAGTCGGCGGTGCTCGGTGCCAGCCGGGTGGCCGGCTTGCCGAGGCCCTGGATCTTCTTGAACTGCCGGGTGGAGGCGCCGACGGCGGAGAACCCGTGCTGGACACCGAATTTCAGTGCCCGATTCAGAGGGTTGCGCAGATGGTGGCGGTCCAGGAACTCCTGGCCCAGCAGCGGGGTGAGCAAGCCCATCCCGATGTCGAGCACCGACCGCTTCGGCTGGTGCTGGCCGACGGCGCTGTCACGGGCACGCGCGCTGGATCGGGACGGAAGCGTGTCGGTCATCGGGCCTGCCTCACGGGAGCGGGAACGGTGCGCAAACCCTATCTTACTCCCGAGTAAGGTAAGTGCTCCGGGCCACGCCGGCGCAGGCCGTCACAGCCGGTCGAGCACCGCGGTGTGCAGCAGGCCGTTGCTGGCCACCGCGCTGCCGCCGTGCGGACCGGGTGCGCCGGACAGGTTGGTGAACGCGCCCCCGGCCTCGCGCACCAGCACGTCCAGCGCGGCCAAATCCCAGAGCTTCACCTCGGGTTCGGCGGCGATGTCCACTGCGCCCTCGGCCACCAGGCAGTAGGAGAAGAAGTCGCCGTAGCCGCGGACCCGCCACACGTCATCGGTGAGTGCGACGAACCTGTCCCGCAGCCCCAGCTCGGCCCAACCGGACAGGCTGGAGAACGACAGGCTGGCCGACCCGAGATCAGCCACCCCGGAAACCTTCAGCCGCCGGGGTGCTGACCCGCCGACACTGGCGTGCGCACCCAGGCCGAGCCCGGCCCACCAGCGCCGATTAAGCGCCGGTGCGCTCACCACGCCGACGACGGGCGCGCCGTCGTGCAGCAGCGCAATCAGACTGGCCCACACCGGAACTGAGCGCACGAAGTTCTTCGTGCCGTCGATCGGGTCGATCACCCACTGGCGCCCCGCGAACACCGGCGTGCCGCCCTGCTCCTCGCCCAGGACGGCGTCGCCGGGCCGGTGCGCGGCCAGCAGGTCGCGCACCGCGGCCTCGACAGCCTCATCGGCGTCGGTCACCGGGGTCAGGTCAGGCTTGTGCTCGACCCGCAGATCCAGCGCGCCGTAACGGGCGGTGGTGATGGCGTCGGCGCGGTCGGCCAGCGACAACGCCAACGCCAGATCTTGCGCTACGGCCGCAGAGGTCATGGCTGAAGTCCTACCATGGCCCGATGATGGAGTTCGCGGTGCTGCTGCTGATCCTGGGGGCGTTGGCCGTGATTGTCGGTCCGCGGCTGATGGGGCGACGGGGCCCGCGCGGCGAGATGGCGCAGGGCACGTTGCTGGTGACCGGTGTCAGCCCGCGGCCCGACGTCCCGGGCGAACAGTTCGTCACCATCAGCGGCGTCATCAAGGGGCCGACCGTCAATGAGCATGTCGTCTACCAGCGGATGGCCGTCGACACCACGAACTGGCCGACCATGGGGCAGCTGATTCCGGTGGTCTACTCCCCGAAGAACCCGGACAACTGGTTCATCGCGCCGCCGGCGCCGAGTGCGCCTCCGCCGGAGTGAGTGCCTCCCACCGAGATCGACGAAATGGCGGGTTTTACTTGCACTTTCGCGCCCGTGTGTTGGTTTGGGCGGTTAGGAGTGCGCGATCCGCAGCATGTCGGCCACCCGGGCCAGCTTCACCCGGGGTCGGCCGTGCGGTTCACCGGCGTCGCGCTCGTGGGCGTCGATCAGCTGCCAGTGCTCGTCGCTGACCAGCTCGGGCTGGCGCTCCAGCAGCCAGCCGGCCAGCTCGTCGGAATAATCCGGCCCGACCTCGGACAGCTGCGCCCCGGACAGGTCGGCGATCAGGGTGTCGACGGTGTCCTGGGAGTCCTTCTTGTTAGTCCCGATCACCCCGGACGGCCCACGCTTGATCCAGCCGACGACGTATTCGTTACCCGCAGCACCGTCGCCCTGGCCGGTGATCCGACCCTGGGCGTGTGGGATGGTGCCGGCCCGATCATCGAACGGCAGCCCCGGGATCGGCACCCCGCGGTAGCCGACGGCGCGCACCACCAGCTGGGCGGGCAGCGTCTCGCGCTGGCCGGTGTCGACCGCAGAGGTGCGGCCCTGCTCATCGGTGCGCAGCTCGTTGCGGCCCAGCACGATAGCCGTCACCCGCTGGTCGCCGGTGATCTCGATCGGTGAGGTGAAGAACCGAAACACGATGCGGCGGTTTCCTTCTCGATGCTCACCGGCTGCGGTCTTCTCGGCGTAGGTGCGCAGCACCTTGATGTTGGCGGCGGTGATCTTGCCGGCCGCGGCGGCGTCCTCGTCGGTGATGCCGGCCAGATCGGCCGGGTCGACGACCACGTCCACCCCCTCCAGCTCGCCGAGCTCACGCAGCTCCAAGGTGGTGAACGCGCCCTCCAGCGGGCCGCGCCGTCCAGCCACCACCACCTCGGTCACCCCGCGCTGGTGCAGCGCGTCCAGCGCGTGATCGGCGACGTCGGTGGCGGCCAGCACGTTCGGGTCGGTCACCAGCATCCGGGCCACGTCGATGGCGACGTTGCCGTTGCCGATCACCACCGCACGGCCGCTGGAGACATCCGGGGCCATCTCGGTGAAGTGCGGATGGGCGTTGTACCAACCCACAAAATCCACCGCGGCCACGCTGCCCGGCAGATCCTCGCCGGGGATGCCCAGCGCCCGGTCGGACTGGGTGCCCACCGCGTAGACCACCGCGTCGTAGCGCGTCGCCAGCTCGTCGGTGCCCACCTGCCGGCCCACCTCGATATTGCCGAAGAACCGGAACCGCGGGTCGGCCGCGGTCTTTTCGAAAGTGCGGCTCACCGACTTGATCTTCGGGTGATCCGGGGCGACACCGGAACGCACCAAACCCCAAGGGGTCGGCAGCATTTCGAGCATGTCGATGTGCACGTCCGGACCGCCGGCGGCGACCGACTCATCGGCGAAACGCAGCAGGGAAGCGGCCGCGAAGTAGCCGGACGGGCCGGCTCCGACAATGGCGACGTAGTAGGGACGCATCCTGGGATGGTAATCACCACCGGTTGGCCGCCGGTAACCTGAGACTCCGTGGAACTGGATCGACAATCGGATATCGCCGCCCTTGACGCCACCTTGACGACGGTGGAGCGGGTGCTCGACGTCGACGCGCTGCGGGCCCGGATCGGCCAGCTCGAACAGGACGCCTCGGACCCGAACCTGTGGGACGACCAGGCTAACGCGCAGCGGGTCACCAGTGAGCTCTCCAACGCCCAGAGCGAGCTGCGGCGGGTCCAGGGCTTGCGCGGGCGGCTGGATGATCTGTCGGTGCTCTACGAGCTGGCCTCCGAAGAAGGGGGAGCCGAAGGTGATTCGGCGCTGGCCGAGGCCGACGCCGAGCTCAAGGCACTGCAAACCGAGGTGGAGACCCTGGAGGTCCGCACCCTGCTGTCCGGCGAATACGACGAGCGTGAGGCGCTGGTCACCATCCGTTCCGGCGCCGGCGGCGTGGACGCCGCAGACTGGGCCGAGATGCTGATGCGGATGTACATCCGGTGGGCCGAACAGCATGACTACTCCGTTGAACTGTTCGACACCTCCTATGCCGAGGAAGCCGGCATCAAGAGCGCCACTTTCGCGGTGCACGCCCCATTCGCCTACGGGACGCTGTCGGTGGAGCAGGGCACCCACCGGCTGGTGCGGATCAGCCCGTTCGACAACCAGAACCGACGCCAGACGTCGTTCGCCGAGGTCGAGGTGCTGCCGGTGGTGGAGACCACCGACCACATCGAGATCCCGGAAACCGACGTACGCGTCGACGTCTACCGGTCCAGCGGGCCGGGTGGGCAGTCGGTGAACACCACCGACTCGGCGGTTCGACTGACCCACATCCCGACGGGTATCGTGGTCACCTGCCAGAACGAGAAATCGCAACTGCAGAACAAGGTGTCTGCGATGCGGGTGCTCCAGGCCAAGCTGCTGGAACGCAAGCGGCAGGAGGAACGCGCCGAGCTGGACGCCCTGAAGGGCGACGGCGGTGCTTCCTGGGGCAACCAGATGCGGTCCTACGTTCTGCACCCCTACCAGATGGTCAAGGATCTGCGCACCGAACACGAGGTGGGCAATCCTTCGGCGGTGCTGGACGGGGACATCGATGGATTCCTCGAAGCGGGGATCCGGTGGCGTAATCGACGAGATGACGATGAGGATTGATATTTGTGGCCTTCGCCAGGGGGACCGATTTTCTGGCATTTCCGTTCGGCCAACGCTGGTATGACTTCTGGCACGGTCAGATCGGCGAATGGCTGCTGACCAGCGGCCTCAAGATCGGCCTGCTGGTGGTCGCGGGGCTGCTCGGGGGCCGGTTCATCAACTGGCTGGCCTCCCGGATCAGCCGGCGCATCGACGCCGACTTCCAGGAAAGCGACGCGTTGGTGCGGTCCGAAAGTGCCAAACACCGCCAGGCAGTCGCCTCGGTGATTTCCTATCTGGCCATCGCGCTGTTGGCGGTGATGGTGGTGGTCGAGATCACCGACGTGCTGGCCATCCCGGTGGGATCGCTGGTGGCGCCGGCGGCGGTGCTCGGCGCGGCGCTGGGTTTCGGCGCCCAGCGGGTGGTGCAGGATTTGCTCAGCGGCTTTTTCATCATCACCGAGAAGCAGTACGGGTTCGGTGACCTGGTGCAGCTGACGCTGGGGTCCAGCAACGACGCCATGGGGACCGTCGAAGAGGTCACCCTGCGGGTGACCAAACTGCGCACCTCGGAGGGGGAGATGTACACCATCCCCAACGGCCAGATCATGAAGACACTCAACTTGTCCAAGGACTGGGCGCGCGCGGTGATCGACATTCCGGTGCCCTCCTCGGCCGACCTCAACCTGGTCAATCAGGTGTTGCACCGGGTGTGCGATGAGGCCGCGCACGACAGCGGTCTGGAAGATCTGCTGCTGGACAAGCCCCAGGTGATGGGCGTGGAAAGCATCGAACTGGACACGGTGAACCTGCGGATGGTGGCCCGGACCCTGCCCGGCAAACAGTTCGAAGTCGGCCGCGGGCTGCGCCTGCTGGTGGTCGCCGCACTGGCCCGGGCGGGCATCGTCACCGCCGGGGACACCCCGTCGCTGGCCGGTGCCCTGGCCGACTCGACGCCCACCGAGCGGATGATCGGAGGGCCCTGGCGGTGATGAACACAACGACTTCGCGTGAGGGGCGCGGCTGGCCCGGCTACATCCTGGGCGGACGCTTGCGTACGTCGACGGCGGCTCTGCTGATGGCTTTCTGCGCGATGTGGTGGCTGTATGAGACCTACGACCCGGCGCCGCCGGCGCCGGTGCAGGTGCCGGCCAAAGAGGTTGTGCCACCGGGATTTATCCCGGATCCGTCCTACACCTGGGTGCCGCGTACCCAGGTACACCCGTGGACCTCGGCGCCGAGCAGCCCGGCGATTCCCACCACGCCGACGGTGCCCACCGCGGAGCCCACGCCGGCCCCGGAGACGCCCAGCAGCGGTTCGTCGGAACCGGCGGAGTCCACCGCACCGACGGAGCCGTCGTCGGCCACCGCGACCCCGGACGACACGCCGAAACCCACCGCGGACTCCTCGGCCCCGTCACCGTCGGTCCCGCCGACGTCGGTCACCTCGGCTCCGGCGTCGCCGCTACCCAGCACGACGGTCGTGCCGACGCCCGTACGGCCGACATCGTGACCGCGGCGACTCCGCGCCGCCAGCACCGAAACGGCGCCCCGCGGGGCTACACTGGCGAGCCGTGATGATCACCCTCGACCATGTCACCAAGCAGTACAAGGCGTCAGCCCGTCCTGCGCTGGACAACGTCAGCCTCAAGGTCGACAAGGGTGAGTTCGTCTTCCTGATCGGCCCGTCCGGTTCGGGCAAGTCCACCTTCATGCAACTGTTGCTGGCCGAGGAGTCGCCGACCTCCGGTGAGATCCAGGTATCGAAGTTCCACGTCAACAAGCTGTCCGGCCGCCACATCCCCAAGCTGCGGCAAGTTGTCGGCTGCGTCTTCCAGGACTTCCGGCTGCTGCAACAAAAGACGGTGTTCGAGAACGTGGCCTTTGCTCTGGAAGTGATCGGCAAGCAGCCCGAGGTCATCAAGAAGGTGGTGCCCGAGGTGCTCGACATGGTCGGGTTGTCCGGCAAAGCCGACCGGATGCCCGATGAGCTGTCCGGTGGTGAGCAGCAGCGGGTGGCGATCGCCCGGGCCTTCGTCAACCGGCCGCTGCTGCTGCTGGCCGACGAGCCGACCGGCAACCTGGACCCGGAGACCAGCCGGGAGATCATGGACCTGCTGGACCGGATCAACCGCACCGGCACCACGGTGCTGATGGCCACCCACGACCACCACATCGTCGACTCCATGCGCCAACGGGTGGTGGAGCTCTCCCTGGGCCGGCTGGTCCGCGACGAGCAGCGCGGCGTCTACGGAATGGACCGCTGATGCGCGCCGGGTTCCTGGTCAACGAGGTCGCCACCGGGCTTCGTCGCAACGTCACGATGACGATCGCGATGATCCTCACCACCGCGATCTCCATCGGCCTGTTCGGCGGCGGCCTGCTGGTGGTGCGGCTGGCCGACCAGTCCCGCAACATCTATCTGGACCGGGTCGAAAGCCAGGTGTTCCTCAACAACGACGTGTCGGCCAACGACCCCACCTGCGACCAGGACCAGTGCAAGGCGCTGCGCGCCCAGATCGAGGCCCGCGAGGACGTGAAGTCGGTGCGTTTCCTCAACAAGGACGAGGCCTACAACGACGCCATCAGCAAGTTCCCCGAGTACAAGGACGTTGCCAGCCGCGATTCGTTCCCGGCGTCGTTCATCGTCAAACTCGAGAACCCCGAGCAGCACCAGGATTTCGACAGCGCGATCGCGGGTCAGCCCGGGGTGCTCAACGTGCTCAACCAGAAGGACCTGATCGACCGGCTGTTCGCGGTGCTCGACGGGTTGTCCAAGGCGGCGTTCGCCATCGCGATGGTGCAGGCCATCAGCGCGATCCTGTTGATCGCCAACATGGTTCAGGTCGCCGCCTACACCCGGCGCACCGAGATCGGCATCATGCGGATGGTCGGTGCGACGCGCTGGTACACCCAATTGCCGTTCCTGGTCGAAGCGGTACTGGCCGCCACCATCGGTGTGGTGCTGGCCATTCTCGGCCTGATCATGGTGCGGGCGCTGTTCCTGGATAAGGCGCTCGACCAGTTCTACCAAGCCAATCTGATCGCCCGGATCGACTACGCCGACGTCCTCTACATCGCCCCGGTCATGTTCCTGGTCGGTGTGACGATGGCCGCCGTCACCGCCTACGTCACGCTGCGGCTGTACGTACGGAAGTAGGCCGTGTCCAAGAAGGGGGCGGCCAAGAAATCCGGTGACGACAAGGGCGGCAACCGGGTCA
>CAYPTG010000078.1:0-9165 GCA_964413455.1 uncultured Mycobacterium sp.
AATTGTGCGCAAGCCTGCTCCGATGTCCGGTCCGGGCCACCGGGGAACGCCAGTACCGCCCCCGGGGCGAATAGATCGCACACCGCGTGCGCATCTCGTGCGACCCAAGCATCCGGCCAGGCGTTGAGTGCCGCGATGATCTGACCCTGGTCGGACTCTGGATCGGGGGAGGTGTTCGGGGCGGCGCAGCCGGAACCACCGATCACTGCACCGACGAGGGCAAATCCTGCGGCACCGATTCGCATCCGACTGATCCTATCCAGTCTCAAGTCGACGATCCGGCGCGACGAGCACCGGACAAGGAGCCAGCCGACTGCCTGCGCAGTATCCGACGATGTGCTGGAATTGCCGCCATGGCGACTCAGCCGGCGCTGCGGCGGGCGATGCTGGCCGGCTACTTCGGCTCGGCCGTGGAGTTCTACGACTTCTTCATCTACGCCACCGCGGCGGCCCTGGTGTTCCCCACGGTGTTCTTCCCGCACCTGGGGCACCCGATGGCGACGGTCGCCTCACTGGGCACCTTCGCTGCGGCGTTCCTGGCCCGTCCGTTCGGCGCCGTGGTATTCGGGCACTTCGGCGATCGCATCGGCCGCAAGCGGACGCTGATGATGACACTGCTCGTGATGGGTGCCGCGACCGTCGGCGTGGGGCTGTTGCCCGGCACCGCGACGATCGGTGTGCTCGCGCCGCTGATCTTGCTCACCCTGCGGCTGGTGCAGGGGTTCGCGGTGGGCGGCGAATGGGCCGGTGCCGCACTGCTGTGTGCCGAGAATTCGCCGCCGGACCGTCGGGCACGGTCCTGCATGTTCTTCCAGTTGGGTATCGGCTCCGGGCTGGTGCTGGCGAACCTGGTCTTCCTGATGACGCACCGGTTTTTCGGCGACGACAGCGCGGCTTTTCTCAGCTGGGGTTGGCGTATCCCGTTCTTGCTCAGCGCGGTCCTTATCGTCATCGGGCTCTACGTCCGGCTGCGGTTGGAGGAGACCGAGGAGTTCGCCAATACCCCGGCCCCGGTGGACGCCGGCCTGCCGGTCGTCGAGTTGTTCCGGCGCCAAGGCCGGGAGGTGCTGCTGGCCGCCGGATCGGTGGTCTGCGCGGTGATGCTGGTGTATCAGGCGAGCAGCTTCCTCAGCGGATACGCCGCGACGCACCTGCACTATTCGCGGCCGGTGATCTTTGCGGTCGGCGCTGTCGGTGGCCTGTTCATGATTGCCGGTATCGCGGTATCGGGTCTGTGGGCCGACGGTTACGGGCGCCGCAGGTTTGCTGTTCTCGGCTGCGCGGTCGCGGTGCCGTGGGCACTGGCAATCCTGCCGCTGGCCCAGACCGGTAACTCGATACTGTTCGGCCTGACCGTCGCCGTGACTTATGCGCTCGCCGGTTTCGTCATCACCCCGCTGACGGCCTTCATGCCCAGCGTTTTCGCGACCCGCAACCGCTACACCGGGACGGCCCTGGCTCAGAACCTCGGCGCGGTCCTCGGCGGAGCGGTGCCACCGGTGATCTCACCGCTGCTGATGACGCACGGCAGCTGGGCGGTGAGCCTGATGATGGCCGGCCTGGCTCTGCTCAGCCTGCTCTGCGTGATGCTGTTGCGCGAGGATCACGGTGCCGGGCGGTTGGTAGCCAGTGAGTTACCCGGGTGAACGTCGACCCGGGCTCGCTGACTGACCGGTGGCAGCAGATGTGGCCGCAGTGTCCGCCGATCGGGCATTTGTTCCGCCACCGGATGCCGGAGCGCTGGGTTCGTTTCCACAGCCTGCCTCGTGGAAAACGCCATCCCGGCAATGCCGCCGAATATCGAGAGATACTCGATCGCGCCAACGCCGTGCTGGCCGCTGTCCTGAGCGAAGCCGCAGTGGATGAAATCTATGTCGTTACCGTCGAATACGGGTCAGATGATCTGGCTTCGGGAACCGAACCGATACACGTCGGACTGCATCCCGGCGCCGTGGCCTGGATGCGCGCCGTCGACCCGGAGCACCCAGATGAGACCTACCGCCTGCACGTCAGCCGGCAGCCATACACCCCGGGGGATCTCGACGACCTGCTGCGCTACGTCGCCGAAGACCGGGCCCCGGGCGTGATCATCACCGACACCGCGCTGCGCTGGCTGCTCCACCCGTACGACGGTGGCGTAGACGTCATCGCCCCGTCGGTGGAAGAGCGCGACCGACTGGAGGAGCGTTTCAGTGGATGGTTATCGGAGCGACCAGACGGTTTATGAGGCCCGTCCGGGTGCCGAACGGCCGGGTTGGCGCCGCTGGATCAGCCCAGGTGCAGTGTGGTGTTCAGATGCGCCGGATCGGAACCCGGATCGGGCTCGCCGGTCATGGGGGCGGCCATCGCAGGAGCCGGAGCGTGATGGCGCAGGAAGGTAGCCAACGGCTGGATCGCGCCGAATTGGATCAGGCCCACCGCGACGATCGGCCAGAGTGCAGCGGCGGCGACAATCGCTACCAGCCGGGAGGGATCCCGCCGGACCCCGGTGCCATAGCAGGCGTACACCACGGACAGCACCACCACCGCAACCACAAGGTAAATCGTGAGCAACGACATCATGCGCCTCCTCACCCTGGATAACTCAGGTCTAACTTCAGGCTCCACGAGGAATCTGATAAATCCGCGAAGCCATCCTGACAAGTCGCTGATCTGTTACCCAATTGTGCTGGCAAATATGAGATCTGAGTCACTATGGCAATCGAACTGTGACCTGGACACCGGCGTTGCTGCACAGCATGTGAACCGCTGCCTTCCTACGATCACCAGGTGTCCGACCGCTATGGCGCCGACGTGTTGGCCGACAATCCGCACCGGTCCGGCAAACCCCGCTCGCAGCCGTGCCACGCGCAGATCGGGATGGTGGTCGAAGATCCGCAGTCAGGGTTTGTCGGTGCCGTCCTCCGGATTGAGGGCAACCGAGTGGAACTCGAAGACCGGTACCGGCGGACTCGGGTGTTCCCGATGGGCCCGGGATTTCTGGTCGATGGCCGCCCGGTGATCCTCACCGCGCCGCCTCGTGGGCTCCTGTCGGATCGCCGGGGTGCCCAGCGCACCGCGTCCGGTTCGGTGAAGGTCACCGGCGCCCGGGCCCGGATAGCGCGCGGTGGGCGGATCTTTGTCGAAGGCCGGCACGACGCCGAGCTCGTCGAACAGGTCTGGGGCGACGATCTACGCGTCGAGGGTGTGGTCGTGGAATACCTGGGCGGCGTCGACGACCTGACCGACGTCGTCGAGTCCTTCGGCCCGGAGCCGGGCCGGCGTCTCGGGGTGCTGGTCGATCACCTGGTGGCTGGGTCCAAGGAGGCCCGGATCGCCGAGGCGGTTCGGCGTGGGCCCGGCGGGGAACACACGCTGGTCGTCGGACATCCCTACGTCGACATCTGGCAGGCGGTCAAACCCGGGCGGCTGGGCCTGGCGGCCTGGCCGACTCCGCCGCGCAACGTCGACTGGAAACACGGGATCTGCCAGGAGCTGGGCTGGCCGCACCGCAGCCGGGCCGATATCGCGGCGGCGTGGCAGCGCATCCGCGGATCGGTCCGCGATTGGACCGACCTGGAGCCGGAACTCATCGGCCGGGTCGAGGAACTGATCGACTTCGTCACCCACGTGGATTGAGGCGTCCGCCATTCTTGCGGACAACCCCCGTCAACTCGCATAGATTCATTGCCCTACTGCGGCTATACGACGGCATGCGGCGATGAAAGAAGTTTTCCGATGACCGAACCTCAGACCGGCCCGGACGACTCCGCAGACGCCCCGGCGAGCGCCGAAACCCACTCTGGTGGGTTATCGCGGCGCACAGTGCTCGGCGGCATGGCCGCCGGCCTCGGGGCGGCCACCTTCGCGGCCGGCTGCGGGAAGCCGGGCGGCGGCGACGGTCCGCCCGGATATGGCACCGGAATCAACGAGGGGTTCGACGGCAAGATCGAACTCGACGTCCGCGACTCCACGGCCGACTGGAAACCGTTCGAACTCAAGAAGGCGCCCGAGGGCGCCCCCAACATCTTGGTCGTGCTTTACGACGACACCGGCCTGGCGGCGTGGTCGCCGTACGGCGGGCGGATTGAGATGCCGGTTATGCAGCGCCTTGCCGACAACGGGGTGATGTATTCGCAATGGCACACCACCGCGCTGTGCTCACCGACTCGGTCCTGCTTCCTTACCGGACGCAATCAGCATGTGAACCGATCGGGCTCAATTACCGAGGGCTCCAATGGATTTCCCGGTGTGGCGGCGCGGCTGCCCGCCCAGTGTGCCACCGTCGGCCAGGTGTTGCAGGACAACGGTTACAGCACCTTCTGGGTCGGCAAGAACCACAATGTTCCCGAGGAGGATGTGTCCAGCGGGGGCAGCAAGTCGGAGTGGCCGCTGCAGAAGGGATTCGACCGGTTCTACGGCTTCCTGGGCGGGGAGACCAATCAGTGGTTTCCCGATCTGGTCGAGGACAATCGGTTCGTCGAGCAGCCCTACGGCCCGGACAAGGGCTATCACCTATCCAAAGACCTCACCGACAACGCGATCCGGATGCTGCGCGATCAGAAATCGTCCAACCCGTCCAAACCCTGGTTCATGTGGTTCTGCCCGGGTGCCAACCACGCACCGCACCACGCCCCACAGGAATACATCGACAAGTACAAGGGCAAGTTCGACGACGGCTACGAGGCGTACCGCGAGTGGGTGCTGCCCCGGATGATCGGCAAGGGCGTGCTTCCCGAGGGCACCAAGCTGACCCCGATCAACCCGCTGCCCGACGACGTTGCCGCACCCATTGACGCTGTGCGGCCGTGGAATTCGCTCAACGCCGACGAGAAGGAACTGTTCGCCAGGATGGCCGAGGTGTACGCCGGATTCTCCGAGTACACCGACGCTCAGGTCGGCCGGATCGTCGAGCACCTGGAACAGACAGGGCAGCTGGACAACACCGTCATCTTCTACTGCGCCGACAACGGCGCCTCCGGCGAGGGCTCACCCAACGGCTCGGTCAACGAGAACAAGTTCTTCAACGGCTTTCCCGACGAGCTGTCCGAGAACATGAAGTACCTCAACACCTTGGGCAGTCCGGACACCTACAACCACTATCCGACGGGCTGGGCCGCGGCGTTCTCGACGCCATTTCAGATGTTCAAGCGCTACTCCCAGTTCGCCGGCGGCACCTGCGACCCGATGGTGATCTCCTGGCCCAAGGGCATCAAAGCCAGGGGGCAGGTCCGCAGCCAGTACCACCACGCCACCGATGTGGCGGCCACCGTGCTCGACGTCGCCGGCCTGCAGATGCCCGAGGAATACCGGGGCGTCAAGCAATACCCGCTGAACGGGGTGTCGATGCGCTACAGCTTCGACGACGCCGCGGCACCCACCACCCGCAAGCGCCAGTACTTCGCCATGCTCGGCACCCGCGGCATCTGGCAGGACGGCTGGAAGGCTGCGGCGCTGCACGCCCCGCTCAGCGGCAAGGGCCACTTCGACGCCGACCGTTGGGAGCTCTACCACGTCGACGAGGACCGCTCGGAGTCCACCAACGTCGCCGACCAGCACCCCGACAAACTCAAGGAGCTCATCGCCGCCTGGTCCCAGGAAGCCAAGGACAACTTCGTACTGCCCCTCGACGACCGGCCCGCCGTTGAGCAGGCCGGCGTCCCGCGGCCCCAGCCCGAACCGCCGCGCGACCGCTACCTCTATTTCCCGGACACCGCACCGGTGCCCGAGGGTGTGGCGGTCAGCGTCCGCGGGCGTTCCTACAAGGTGATCGCCAATGTCGACCTGCAGGCCGGCGCCGACGGCGTGCTCTTCGCCCACGGGTCCCGGTTCGGCGGACACACCCTCTTCATCAGTGGCGGACGGCTGCACTACGTCTACAACTTCCTGGGCATCAAGCCCGAACAGGATTTCGTCTCCCCGCCGCTGGCCCCCGGGAAGCACACCCTGGGGATGGAGTTCAAACGCGAGAAAGCCGGCGAGCATGGCGAATCACTGGGCACCACAACGCTGTTCGTGGACGGCAAGTCGGTGACGAGCGGTCCGATGCGCGCTCAGATCGGCAAGTTCACTCTCGCCGGCGACGGACTGTGCATCGGCTACGACAGCGGTGACAACGTGTCCCAGCAGTACCGCAATCCTGGCACCTTCACCGGCGGCACGATCCAGGCCGTCGCCATCGACGTCAGCGACAAGGCATACCTGGACCTGGACCGGGATGCGGCCGCGGTGTTCGAGACCGGCTGAGATTCGAGACCGGCTGAGCCGGGCCGACCGGCGTTGGGCATCGCTAATATGTCCCGGTGCCGGAACCTACGACGCTCTACATCTTCCCGCATGCCGGCGGTTCGGCGCAGTACTACGTCCCCTTCGCCAAGACGTTCACCAGCGGCGTCAAACGCATCGCGGTGCAATATCCGGGTAAGGGTGGCACCCACGACCTGGCGTCGTTTCACAGCATTGAACATCTGGCCGACCGGGTGTTCGATCTACTGCCCAAGGACGCCGGGGCTGCCGAGGGCGGCAAAGCCGCGTTCTTCGGGCACAGCATGGGCGCACTGGTGGCCTTCGAGGTCGCCCGCCGGTTCGAGGACGCCGGGCGGGAGGTCTCGACACTGTTCGTGTCCGCCTCGGCCGCACCAGGGCGGATCGGCGCCGCGGACATCGGCGAGTCCGACCGGGGGCTGCTCGACGCGGTCAGCGAGATCACCGGGGTCAAGCCCGAGCTGCTAGAAAACGAGGAATTCGCGGCCCGGATCCTGCCGACTCTGCGCGGGTTCAAGGCCATCGCCGACTACGACTGCCCGCCGGAGGTCACGGTGAGCGCTCCGATCGTGGCCTATCTCGGCGATGACGACGAAATCGCCACCGTCGAGAAGGTTTCGCCGTGGGCGCAGCGGACAACGTCGGAGTTCACCATGCGCCAGTTCACCGGCCACCACTTCTATCTCAACGATCACCTATCCGAGCTGGTCGGCGACATCGAGGCCAAGCTCGAGTAATAGATCGTGCAGCAGTCGCGACATTTGGGATAGGTAGCCGCTTGGTAGCCGCGCACGCACGGGGGAGAATTGTTCGGCGCGCCCCGATTCGATAAGAGGCAAAGTTAATTTTAGCTGTAGTGGAGGTAAGCTTTGGCTGAGAGCGCCTAGGCGTGTCTGAGTGTGGATATTTGTTAGCCTTCCTGCCTAAAGGCGGGCCGACTGGTCGGTGAGCGTTGCCGATCCAGCCGGGAGAAGTGGATGAGTGATGGCGGAGATTCAGTTGTCTATTCCTGAGCTGCTCGAGAAGCGGGCACAGCAGCAGCCGGACGTCATCGCCTATACGTTCTTGGACTACGACGTCGACCCGGCCGGCTTCGCCGAGACCTACACCTGGTCGCAGCTCTACCAGCGGGTTCAGGCCGTCGCCGGCCGAATCATGGAATGTGCCGCCCCGGGCGACCGGGCCGCCATCGTGGCCCCGCAGGGCATGGACTACGTCGTCGCGTTCTACGCGGCCATGCATGCCGGGCTGATCGCGGTTCCGCTGCCGGTCCCGGCATTCGGCGGGCTGGACGAGCGGGTGACCGGGGTGCTGCGCGACTCGGCCCCGACCGTGCTGCTGACCACCTCGGCGGTGGTCGCCGACGTCGTGCCCTACGCCAACGCCCAGTCCGGTGGGTCCACCCCGGAAGTCATTGAGGTCGATGCCGTCGACCCCAGTTTGGTCCCGGTGCCGGTGGGGCCGGCGTCCAAGACGGCGTATTTGCAGTACACCTCCGGTTCGACACGCCGGCCCGCCGGAGTGGTCATCACCCACAAGAACGTCATCAGCAACCTGCACCAGGTCATCGCCGACTATGCCGAGCACTACGACGGCATCGCCCCCGAGGACGTAACCATGGTGTCGTGGCTGCCGTTCTACCACGACATGGGCCTGGTCATGGGGGTGCTCGGCCCGCTGGTCGTCGAGCGCAGCGGGGTGCTGATGAGCCCAATGGCGTTCCTGCAGAAGCCGGCCCGCTGGGTGCAGCAATTGGCGCTCAACGGGCACTCGTTCAGTGCCGCACCCAACTTCGGCTTCGAGTTGGCCGCCCGGCGCACCTCGGACGCCGACATGGCCGGGCTGGATCTCAGCGGTCTGCTGGGCATCATCAGCGGCGCCGAGCGCGTCCACCCCGCCACCCTGCACCGCTTCAACGAACGATTCGCCAAGTTCGGTCTGCCGGTGTCCACCGTCCGGTCGTCCTACGGACTGGCCGAGGCGACCGTATACGTGGTGTGCTCCCCGGGCGGCCGGGCGCCGGCCGAAGTCCGCTTCGATTCGGAGAAGCTGGCCGCCGGACACGCCGAGCTGTGCGCGGCAGGTGGTTCGGAGCTGGTCAGCTGCGGTACGCCGCGCTCCTGTGAGGTGCGAGTCGTCGACCCCGACACCCTGTTGGAAACCCCGGCCGGTGAGGTCGGCGAGATCTGGGTCCGCGGCGATCAGGTCGCAGCCGGATACTGGCGCAATCCGGAGTTGACGGCGCAGACCTTCGGTGGCCAGCTGGCCGCGCCCACCGACGGCACCCCGAAGGGGCCCTGGCTGACCACCGGGGATCTCGGAGTGATCTACGACGACGAGTTATTCATCATCGGGCGGATCAAAGACCTGCTGATCGTCGACGGCCGCAACCACTATCCCGACGACATCGAAGTCACCATCAGCGAAATCACCGCCGGCCGGGTGGCCGCGGTGTCCATCCAGGACGAGACCACCGAAAGGCTGGTGGCGATCGCCGAGATCAAACCCCCCGCCGGCTCCCCGGAGGAGGCCGGTGAGAAGCTCCGCGACCTCAAACGCCGGGTCGCCACCGCGGTCAAGAATGTGCACGGGGTGCGGGTGTCGGATCTGGTGCTGGTGGGTGCGGGTTCCCTGCCGATCACCACCAGCGGCAAGATCCGCCGGTCGGCCAGTGCGGATATGTACCGGCGCGGTGAGTTCAGCCGGTTGGACGCCGGTCGATGACGGCTGATCTCGACGAGGCTGATCTCGACGAGGACGGCATTCGGCAATGGTTGGTTGACTACCTGGTCAACATCATCGGCCTGAGTCCCGACGAGATCGATTGCGACGCACCGATGACCGACCTCGCGGTCGGATCCGCCGACGCGGTGGTGTTGACCGGTGAGTTGTCGGAGTTGTTGGGGCGAGCGGTGTCGCCGG
>CAYPTG010000079.1:0-9155 GCA_964413455.1 uncultured Mycobacterium sp.
CCGACACCGCAACACGGCAGGCGTTGTTTTCGGTGGTGCAAGGCGTGTTGTCCAATATCGAACGGCATGCCCATGCCTCCCGCGTCACACTCTCGCTCGTGACCGATGGCCCCCATGTCGTTCTCACCTTGACCGACAATGGTCAAGGTTTCGCGGGGCCCAGCGGATCGACCTCGGCCCAAGGGTTGAAAAGCCTGCGCCACCGCATCGAATCGCGCGGCGGTAGCTTCACCGTTCGCTCGGCGCCGGGCGAAGGCACTCACGTGCAGGTCCGCCTGCCCACCCCAGAACCCACCGAAGGACACCCCGACACCCCGCCATGATCAAGTCGTCCATCGAACGGGTCGCTCGAACGCGCTACGTGATGCCCATCATCGTGAGCTTGGCCATCGCCATCATCGCCATCACGGAAAGCACCTATCAGCACTCGCGCACCACATTGGAACAAGGCGTCGCACTGTCAGACGCGCGCCTTCAGGCCGCTCGCACCCTGCAAAGCCTCACCGATGCGGAAGCCGCCGCTCGCGCGTACATCGCCAGCGGCCACCCGGACGACCTGGCGACCTACCGGGAAGCGGTCGCGGACATGCAAGCCGTTCGCCAAGGGGTTCTCAAACTGGTGGAGGTCCTCGATCCCAACCGAACCTTCTCGCTGAATGGATTGAACGAGCAACTGGATGCGCACGTCACCACATTGGATGCGTGGGTGCGTGTGGCGGCCCAAGGGCGCAAGGCACAGGCCCAATCCCAGGCGAGTGCCCATCAGAGCCGTCAACGGTATGCCGCCCTGCGCACCGAATTTGAAACGGTGCTCAAGCGTGGCGAGGCGATTCAGAAGAACACCCGGGTCTCGCTCTTCGATGCCATGCTGATCAACCGCCTGGCCTTGCACGGTCTGGTGGTGTTGGCGGTACTGGTGTTGGCCCTGTTCATGCGGCAGTTGCGCGAAAGCGACCGCCGCGAGGCACAAGAGCATGAGCGCCTCTCGGCCCAGGTGACCCTGCGCACCACCGCCCTGCGCAATCTGGCCGGCCACCACGTAAGTGCACGCGAGGACGAACGCAGCCGCGTCGCACGCGAACTTCACGACGAACTGGGCGGCCTGTTCACCGCCATGAAACTGGAGATCGCCCGCTTGCGCCGTGTCGCCGAAGTACCCGATGCAGCGCTTGAGCGCATCACCGGCATCGAACAACGGCTTAACGAAGGCATTGCCGTCAAGCGGCGCATCATCGAACACCTGCGCCCCTCGTCGCTCGATCAACTGGGCCTCATTCCGGCGCTGGAGATGCTGCACGCCTCGCTGGAGGAGAAGGCCACGAAGTGGCGCACCGTGGTCAAGTCCGGGCGCACCCACCTAATGGACGCCGTCCCGGTGACCCTGGGCCAGGAGTTCGGCGGGTACGCCCGCCAGGTGCAGGCCGGTATCGAGCGGGTGCGTGCGACGCTGCCGCGGCTGGGCGAGTTCGCCATCGGCGGCACGGCGGTGGGCACCGGCCTCAACGCCCCGGACGGTTTCGGCGCCAAGGTGGTCGCGGTGCTCGTCACCCAGACCGGGATGTCCGAATTGACCACGGCCAAGGACTCTTTCGAGGCTCAGGCGGCCCGCGACGGGCTGGTCGAGGCCTCCGGCGCGCTGAAAACCATCGCGGTGTCGCTGACCAAGATCGCCAACGACATCCGCTGGATGGGCTCGGGTCCGCTGACCGGCCTGGGTGAGCTGCACCTGCCTGATCTGCAGCCGGGCTCCTCGATCATGCCGGGCAAGGTCAACCCGGTGATCCCCGAGGCGGTCACCCAGGTGGCCGCCCAGGTGATCGGCAACGACGCCGCGATCACCGTCGGCGGGCTGTCCGGTGCCTTCGAGCTCAACGTCTACATCCCGATGATGGCCCGCAATCTGCTGGAGTCATTTACCTTGCTGGCCAACGTATCTCGGCTGTTCGCGCAGCGGTGCATCGACGGTCTGGTGGCCGACGAGGACCGGCTGCGGCGGCTGGCGGAATCCTCACCATCGATCGTGACGCCGCTGAACTCGGCGATCGGCTACGAGGAAGCCGCCGCGGTGGCCAAGCAGGCACTCAAGGAGCACAAGACGATCCGCCAGACGGTGATCGACCGCGGCCTTATCGGCGAGAAGCTGTCCGAGGAAGAGTTGGACCGTCGGCTCGACGTGCTGGCAATGGCGAAGGTTCGCGACGAGGGGCTAGCCAGCCCGCTTCTCGGAGCCGCCCGCCATGACTGATCAGTTCCCCACCGTCAAGACGCTGGAGGACTACATCCGGGCGGCCGTCGTCGCCTCGCCGGCGGACCGACCGGCTCAGCTTCGCGAGGCCGAAAAGCTAGCGGTGGACTGCTTTTCCATGCGGGCGCTGCTGCGGGAGCTGATCAAGAACGATCTCGGAGACGACGCCCTCCGGCGCCGGATTGCCGATCAAGTCCTGACGATGGCGACCGCCGAGCAAGACATCAGTGGTATTCGCGATGCCGCCGACTTCGAGCGAACGCAGATGGGCAATGAGGCGGCGGCCTTCACGATTCTGGACGAGTCGATCGACCTGTTCTCCACCCCTTTCGACCGGCACGGCCTGGTCAAATACGGCCTCGGAGAACTGGAACCGGCCCCCGGATATGTGTTCGTTCTCCTCGCGCAGGATTTCGCGAAGCTGCCGAACGGACGAGGCGGCGTCGTACGGGCGTTGACGGTCGGTCGGGACGCACACATCGAGAATGCCGACGATCTGGAAGACATCGCCAACGGCTGGATCGAACATATCGACGCCGACGAGGGCAATGCGCTGCTGGCGCATGCCCAAGAACTGCAGGCCGCCGAGGAACCGTTGCCAGCCCCCGACCCGCCGTCCTTTCCCGATCCGCACCCGCCCGGCGAACCGTTTCCTGCGGTGCGACCGACCTTTGGCCCGGAGCCTTCTCCGTCGGCACTGCTGGATCTCATCCGGTCGCACATCACCCAGACGAGCCTGGAGACCATCGCTGAGGCCGACTACGGCATGGATTTCCGGAGTCACCTGGCGGCCTTGACCGCAATCAAGGACACCGGCTTGGTGTCTACGCCGACGCACTGGGTGCCCGAAGTGGTGCTATCGCTTTACCGGTGGCACACCGGCGGCGAGACCGACCACCTTGCGCGGGCGTTGTGCTGCACGGTGCTCAGCCTGGACGCCAGCCTGCTGTACCCCACCGCGTTCATGGTGACCACCGCCCCGTACCTGGTGGAGAGTTGCCTGGTGCTCGGTGGCGAGTACGTCGCGGCGGCCCGGCAGCTGCTGGCATGGCGGTATTGCGTTGTCCCCGAACGGGACTCAGATAGCGAGGTGGACCGGCAGTCCTCGGTACTGGCGGCGCTGCTGCTGGACGTGTTGTCCGGGGCGGCACTTCCCGACTGGCCGGCGGCCGACCTCGATCTAGCGCGGTTGGATCATGAGCTTTCCGGTGCGACGGGGATGCCCCCGACCTCGACGAAGGTGTGGCGGCATCTGCTGGCACTGGCGTTGCCCACGATCCCGGACGATCGGCTGGAACATCTGGTCGTCGCATCCGCGTTGGCCGCCGTCGAATAGAGCTGACTCACGCCGGCGCCGGCCGGGCGGAACTCAGCCAGCGCACCCCCGGCGCGGCACTCAGACTGTGCAACACCAGGCTCAACGTCACGGTGACCACGACCACCTGGGCGATGACGTCCGCATGCTGGATCTCGCCGCGGCCGACCACCAACAGTCCCAGCACCACGGTTCCGATGCCGCGGGGCCCGAACCAGCCGATGAACAGCCGCTGCCGAAGCGGCATGCCGGTGCGGACCAGGGCGATCAGCACCGCGACCAGACGGACCGCCACCAGCGCCAGCACCGCGAACAGCACCACCGGCCAGCTGGCCCGATGCCAGCCGTCGATCACAGCGAACGCCCCGAACATGGCGAACACCATCAGCTCCAGCAGCTGGGCGGTGGCATCACACACCTGGGTGGGCAGCGCGTCGGCGGTCCGGCGCCGGGCCAGCAGCGCGAAGGCCAGCCCGCCGGTGAAGGCGGCGACGAAGCCGCTGGCGTGCACCCGCTCGCCGGCTTCGAAGCAGATCAACGCGACCGCCAGAGTGGCCAACTGCGCCCAGGTGTCGTCGAGCCAGTGCCGCCGCCGGGACCAGGCGACCAGCGCCCCGCCGATCAGACCGACCACACCGCCGAGCACCAGCGAGACGAACTCGGTGCGGAAGACGAACCAGGCCCACTGCCCGGGGTTCGGATCGACCCGCACCGAAGCCAGACCCAGGGCGGCGAACAACACCGCCAGCGCGAAGCCGTCGTAGAAGCCACTCTCCACCGACAGGGCGTGCCGGACCCGTTCGGGAACCCGGTGATCGTCGAGCAGCGCATCGATCAGGGCGATCTCGGTAGGCGCCACAATCGCGGCCGCGCACACCGCCTCCCACCAGGGCAGCACCGGCAACAGCAGGGCCGCGGTGAGCGCGCCGAGCAGCAGCGTCACCGGGATCCCAATGACCAGCAGCCGGAAGCTGACCAGTCCACGTTGCAGCACCCGGCCCAGGTCCAGCTTGGCGGCCTGGACGAACAGGATGACCGTCAGCGCCAGCTGCGCCAGCACCGTGTAGCCCTCGGTGCCGGCGCCGGCGTCGAGCAGGTCAAGCCCGAACGGTCCTAGCGCCATGCCGAGCAGCACGAAGATCAAGGCCGGCGCCACATACCAGCGTTTGACCAGCTCGGACACCAGCGAGTAGCCGAGGACCAGAATGGTGAGGACGAATGCGGTCTCGTTGTGCACGACGGGTCAGGCGCCGCCGTTGGGGCCGCCGCTGTTGGCGCCGGGGAT
Organism: uncultured Mycobacterium sp.; assembly: GCA_964413455.1. Classification (GTDB taxonomy): domain Bacteria; phylum Actinomycetota; class Actinomycetes; order Mycobacteriales; family Mycobacteriaceae; genus Mycobacterium. The sequence continues at coordinate 4,846 of CAYPTG010000079.1, forward strand.
GTCGGTGATCGGGAAGTTCGGCATCGGCGGCGGTGACGGGGTGGCCGGCAGCGGCGGGATGTCGGAGGCCGGGATATCGTGCAGCTGGTTGACCGGCGGGCCGTTGTCCCGCCCGCCGTAGACGCTGCCCGGAGCGCGCGGGCCGAGTAGCTGGCTGACGGTCACCAGGTGATAACCGTTGGCCTTCAGCACCGGCATGAACTGGGTGACCAGGTCCACCGTGGAGGAGTAGACGTCGTGGAACAGCACCACGTCACCCGGCTTGATCTGGGTCATCAGCATGTAGCGGGTGGCGGCGGTGTCGGAGTCGTTAATCCAGTCGAACGGGATGACGTCCCACAGGATGGCGGCCAAACCCTGTTGGGCGGCCACCGCGTTGACGGCGTCGTCGGTGAGGCCGCCGGCCGGGCGCCACAGCACCGGCGTCTGCCCGGTGGCGTCGTGAATCGCCTGCTGCGCCTTGGACAGCTGCGCGGGCACCTCGGCGGGCGGAAGCGTCGTCATATTGGGGTGCTGCCAGGTGTGGTTGCCGATCTCCATGCCGGCCTCGGCCACCCGTTTCGCGCCGGCCGGGTTGGCCGCGACCTTGTTACCGATCATGAAGAAGGTGGCCTTGGCGTGCGCCTCGCCCAACACCGACAGCAGCCGGTCGGTGTATGGACTGGGCCCGTCGTCGAAGGTGAACGCCACGCACTTGTCGACCGCGCAGTCGACGGGTCGCTCGGCGTCAGTGTCGGTGTGGGAGGCGCACCCGGCGACCAGCAGCGCCGCGGCAGCGAGCAGCAGCTGCCCGGTTGATGCTCGCACGGTTACGGCAGAGCCTCCGGGCTGATTTCTTCCAGCATCTCGGTGACCAGCGCGGCGATCGGTGAGCGTTCGCTGCGCATCAGGGTGATGTGGGCGAACAGCGGGTGTCCCTTGAGCTTCTCGATGACCGCGGCCACCCCGTCGTGCCGGCCGACGCGCAGGTTGTCGCGCTGGGCCACGTCGTGGGTGAGCACCACCCGGGAGCCGGCGCCCAGCCGGGACAGCACGGTCAGCAGCACGTTGCGTTCCAGGGACTGGGCCTCGTCGACGATCACGAAGGAGTCGTGCAGCGAGCGGCCGCGGATGTGAGTCAGCGGCAGCACTTCCAGCATCCCGCGGGAGAGCACCTCCTCAAGGACCGCGGGGCTGGCCAGCCCTTCCAGGGTGTCGAAGACGGCCTGGGCCCACGGGCCCATCTTGTCGCTCTCGCTGCCGGGCAGATAGCCCAGCTCCTGGCCGCCGACGGCATAGAGCGGGCGGAACACCACCACTTTGCGCTGGGTGCGCCGTTCCAGCACGGCTTCCAGGCCGGCGCACAGCGCCAGCGCGGACTTGCCGGTGCCGGCCTTGCCGCCGAGGGACACGATGCCCACCGACTCATCCAGCAGCAGGTCCAGGGCGACCCGCTGTTCGGCGGAGCGTCCGCGCAGCCCGAAGACTTCCCGGTCGCCGCGGACCAGTTGCACCCGCTTGTCGGCGTTGACCCGGCCCAGGGCGTGCGAGCTGCCGCCGAGCAGTCGAACCCCGGTGTGGCAGTGCAGGTTTCGCGCCTCGGCCAGGTCGATCTCACCGGCGGTGAAGATGGTGTCGATGTCCTCGGCGGTGACGTCGAGCTCGGTCATCCCGGTCCAGCCGGAGGTGACGACGTCCTGGGCGTGGTACTCATCAGCGGCCAGCCCGACCGCGCCGGCCTTGACGCGCAGCGGAATGTCCTTGCTGACCAACGTGACTCGTTTGCCTTCGGCGGCGAGGTTGGCCGCGCAGGTCAGGATGCGGGCGTCATTGGTGCCGGTACGAAAGCCCGGCGGCAGCACGGTGGGATCGCTGTGGTTCAGCTCGACGTGCAGGGTGCCGCCCTGGGTGCCGACCGGGATCGGCTGATCGAGCCGGCCGTGTTCCAGACGCAGATCGTCGAACAGACGCAGCGCCTGACGGGCGAACCAGCCCAGCTCGTGGTGGTGGCGTTTGGCCTCCAATTCGCTGATCACCACCAGCGGGACGACCACTTCGTGCTCGGCGAACCGGGTACACGCCCACGGGTCGGACAACAAGACGGAGGTGTCGAGCACGTACGTCCGTGCGGGCGAGTGCGGTTCGGTCACAGGCGCTCCTCGTGGTCGCTGGCCACTAGAAACCCGCCTGCGGGCTCATCCGGCCACCTGAACCGAACGTACCCCGATCGGGTACCCCGCCGATGAGGCGCGCCGAGTCTGTTCGCGCTGGGCTGATCGCGGGGACCGCTATACGAGGACTGCTAGATCACGTAGCGCTTGAGCACCGGCTCGTCGGCCATCCCCCAGTCGACGATGGCGTCGGAAACCACCGCGGTGGCCGCGGCCTGATCGAAGATGCCGGAGTCAGCCACGGTGCGCAGCTTGCTGTCCCGGTACTCCAGGATGTCGCCGCCGATCACCGGGAAGGCCCGGGCGCGGCGGGCGATGGCCGCGATGGTCGAGTCGCGGTGCTGCTCAAGGCAGTGCGCGACGAGTTTGTCGAAGAACGCCGCGTGCCGAACTTCGTCGTTGACGATGCGTCCGACCAGCTTGCGCAGCACCGGCTCGTCGATCTTGGCTTCCAGGTTGCGCAGGTACACCGTGTGCGCCCGCTCGTAGAGCGCCATGAAGACCAGCGTCTCGATCTGGGTGTAGTTACTGGCCCGGTAGCCGCGCATCACATGGGCGATGCGGACTCTCTCGTCGGCCACCGGATCGAAGTTGCGGGTGACCACCAGGTATTCGCGCAGCGCGATGGCGTGCAGGTTCTCCTCGGCGGTCCACCGGCCCAGCCAGCGGCCCCACTTGTCTTCCAGAATGAAGTGCTCGACCAGCTCGCGGTGATACCCGGCCAGGTTGTCCTTGGTGATCAGCATGACCTCAAGGGCCTCGACGACGTCGGCCGGCAGGGTGACCTGGGAGGGGTCCCAATCGTCGCCGTCCAGGAACGCGAAGTTGCGGCCCTGGTCGAACGGGACGTAGTCGTGGGCGTACCACTCGTCGGCGGTCTCCAGATAGCGGGCCAGATTGTCGGCGACAACCGGCTCAAGCTCCAGGGTCAGCGCATTCGGGACAGGTTTCTGTGCCATGCGGTAACTGTAACCGACATTAACGGGTGTTCGGAAATCGGTGGGACGGGGCGGACGGGTGGCTACAGGGTCAGCCCGGGGTACAGCGGGTTGGCGTCCAGCAACTCGCCGGCGGCCGAGCGAACCCAGTCGGCGGTGGCGTCGACCAGGCTGTACTTGGCCTTGGAGGTGCCGTCGGCGGTGGTGTTGGACAGCACCTCGACCACCAGCTCGGCGACCCGGTCGAACTCGGCGGGCCCGAAGCCGCGGGTGGTCAGCGCCGGGGTGCCGAACCGGATGCCGCTGGTGTACCAGGCGCCGTTGGGGTCGGCCGGGATGGAGTTGCGGTTGGTGACGATGCCGGAATCCAACAGCGCCGCCTCGGCTTGCCGGCCGGTCAACCCGAAGGACTGCACGTCGAGCAGCACGATGTGGTTGTCGGTGCCACCGGTGACCAGGGTGGCGCGGCGGCGCATCAGACCGTCGGCGAAGGCTTTGGCGTTGTCGGCGACCCGCTGGGCGTAGGCCTGGAACGCGGGCTGGCGGGCTTCGGCGAAGGCTACCGCCTTGGCGGCCATCACATGCGACAGCGGCCCGCCCAGCACCATCGGGCAGCCCTTGTCGACGGCGTCGGAGTACTCGGCGGTGGCCAACACCATGCCGCCGCGCGGGCCGCGCAACGACTTGTGGGTGGTGCTGGTGGTGACGTGGGCGTGCGGCACCGGATCCTCGTCGCCGGTGAACACCTTGCCGGCGACCAGCCCGGCGAAGTGGGCCATATCCACCATCAAGGTGGCGCCCACCTCGTCGGCGATCTCGCGCATCTTGGCGAAGTTGACCCGCCGCGGGTAGGCCGAATAGCCGGCCACCAGGACCAGCGGTTTGAACTCGCGGGCGGCCGCGGCCAGCGCGTCGTAGTCCAGCAGACCGGTCTTCGGGTCGGTGCCGTAGCTGCGCTGCTGGAACATCTTGCCGGAGAGATTGGGCCGGAAGCCGTGGGTGAGGTGGCCGCCGGCGTCCAGCGACATGCCCATCAGGCGCTGGCTGCCGAGCTTGGCGCGCAGCCGCTCCCATTCGGCCTCGGACAGATCGTTGACGTTGCGCACACCGGCCTCACCGAGGGCGGGGGCCTCCACACGGGTGGCCAGGATCGCCCAGAACGCCACCAGGTTCGCGTCGATGCCCGAGTGCGGCTGCACGTAGGCATACGGGGCGCCGAACA
>CAYPTG010000080.1:0-9145 GCA_964413455.1 uncultured Mycobacterium sp.
GGATGCCGCTGCTTTTTCATAGGTCTGCCCGACGTACTCGTTATCCGCGCCCGCCGACCCCAAACCGAGGGTCATCACCAACGCGGCCGCGACCCCAACACCGCTCGCCAGGGATTTCCTCACCGCTATTCGACCTCCGTCTCAGATGCTCCTAGGTGCGAATATACCCTTCCGCCCGAGCTCGCGGACCAGCCAAGCCCGCCAACTTGAATGTCACTCCCCGACACAGATATATTGGTGCAACCACCAGGTACAGATAATCGGAGGACCGATGTCCCTAGAGTTGAGCAACGTCCAGCTGCTGCGCGAGCTCGAGCCCGTCGCGGAGAAGCTGATCAACCGGCACATGTCGATGTTCAAAGACTGGAACCCGCACGACTACGTCCCCTGGAAAGAGGGCAAGAACTACTACGCCCTGGGCGGCCAGGATTGGGATCCCGACCAGGCCAAACTCTCCGAAGTGGCCCGGGTGGCGATGGTGCAGAACCTGCTCACCGAGGACAACCTGCCCGCCTACCACCGCGAAATCGCGATGAACTTCTCGATGGACGGCCCGTGGGGCTTCTGGGTCAACCGGTGGACCGCCGAGGAGAACCGGCACGGCATCTCGCTGCGCGACTACCTCGTCGTCACCCGCAACTGCGACCCCGTCGAGCTCGAAGAGCTACGGGTGGAACAGATGACCCGCGGCTTCTCGCCGGGCCAGAACCAGCAGGGCGACCTGTTCGCCGACACCCTGTTCGACTCGGTGATGTACGTCAGCTTCCAGGAGCTGGCCACCCGCGTCTCGCACCGCAACACCGGCAAGGCCTGCAACGACCCGGTCGCCGAACAGCTGCTGGCCCGCATCTCGGCCGACGAGAACCTGCACATGATCTTCTACCGCGACATCAGCGCGGCCGGCCTGGACATCGCCCCCAACATGGCGATGGAGTCGCTCTACCGCATCCTGAAGAACTTCAAGATGCCCGGGTACACCGTCCCGGAGTTCCGCCGCAAGGCCGTGATCATCGCGACGGGCGGGGTCTACGACCCGCGCATCCACCTCAACGACGTGGTCATGCCTGTGCTGAAGAAGTGGCGGATCTTCGAGCGCGACGACTTCACCGGCGAGGGCGCCCGGCTGCGCGACGAACTGGGCAAGCTGATCGCCGAACTGGAAGAGACCTGCGACAAGTTCGATGAGGCCAAGGCGCGCAAGCTGGAGCGTGACGCCAAGCTCGCCGAGAAGCGGGCCGCCAAGTCGCTGGCCGGGGCGGCCGTATAACCCCCGCGCAGACACCACCAGCCGGGCTGCGGATCGGGTCGCTGACCCTCCGCAGCCCGGTTGTCTTGGCGCCGATGGCCGGGGTCACCAACGTCGCCTTCCGCACCCTGTGCCGCGAACTGGAACAGTCGCGGGCCGGAACCGTCAGCGGCCTGTACGTCTGCGAGATGGTCACCGCCCGCGCCCTGGTGGAACGTCACCCCACCACCGTGCACATGACGACGTTCGGCCCCGACGAATCGCCGCGCTCGCTGCAGCTCTATACCGTCGACCCGGAAACCACCTACCGGGCCGCCCGGATGGTCGTCGAGCACGACCTCGCCGACCACATCGACATGAACTTCGGCTGCCCGGTGCCCAAGGTCACCCGTCGCGGCGGCGGGGCGGCGCTGCCCTACAAGCGGCGGCTGTTCGGCCGGATCGTCGCCGCGGCGGTTCGCGCCACCGAAGCGACGTCGATCCCGGTGACGGTCAAGTTCCGGGTCGGCATCGACGACGCCCACCACACCTTCCTGGACGCCGGCCGGATCGCCGAGCAGGAAGGCGCGGCCGCGGTGGCGCTGCATGCCCGCACCGCCGCCCAGCGCTACTCCGGGGCGGCCGATTGGAACCGGATCGGCGAACTCAAGGCCGCGGTCGGTTCCATCCCGGTGCTGGGCAACGGCGACATCTTCGAAGCCGGTGACGCACTGGCGATGATGGCCGCCACCGGATGCGACGGCGTGGTCATCGGCCGTGGCTGCCTGGGCCGCCCCTGGCTGTTCGCCGAGCTGTCCGCCGAGTTCTCCGGCCAGCCGATCCCCACCCCGCCGACGCTGGGCGAAGTCGCTGCCATCATCGGCCGGCACGGTGCCCTGTTGGCCGCCCACTTCGGCGAAGACAAGGGCATGCGCGATATCCGCAAACACATCGCCTGGTACCTGCACGGCTTCCCGGCCGGCTCGGAGCTGCGCCGCTCGCTGGCCTCGGTACGCAGCCTGGGTGAGCTCGACGCACTACTGGCACAGCTCGATCACGCTGCTCCGTTTCCTGCGGCCGGGCACGGCCCACGCGGACGGCAGGGCTCGGCGGCCTCGGTCACCCTGCCGGAGGGCTGGCTGGACGACCCGGAAGACTGCACGGTGCCCGTCGATGCCGATGTGATGAATTCCGGTGGCTGAGCTGTGACCGGATCGGCTGGCCAGCTCTCAGGTTGTCTCAGTACGATTGCACCTCGTTGTGGACTGATGGCCCAATCCAGGTGCGCAGTTACCAGCACCGCCGTTGTGCGCCACCCCGATGTGCCCACGACATTCCGTTGAGCCGGAGGCTGCCTGTACATGAGTGACGGCGATAACGCCACTCCTGGCGGACAGCACACCCACGGGGTGACCGTCGCCGACCTCATCGCCAAGGTCACCCACCGCGGCGTCCGTCCCGATCCCCGGCGCCGGGGCGACGTCGCCCCGCGCTGCTGGCCGGGCGGGTCGCCACCGCACTGATCGCGATCGCCGCACTGGCGGTCACCGGCGCGGCCTGGCAATGGCAGTCCGCCAAGAACAAGTTGCTCAACACCATCGCCGCGCTGGACCCGAACTCCAGCGACATCCGCGACCCCAACGCACAGACCGGCGACGAGAACTTCCTCATCATCGGGGTGGACAGCCGCATCGGCGAAAACGGCGAAATCGGGGCCGGTGACACCGACATGGTCGACGGCTCCCGTTCGGACACCATCATGCTGGTGAACATCCCGGCCAGCCGCAATCGCGTCGTCGCGGTGTCCTTCCCTCGTGACCTGGCGATCGCACCGATGAACTGCCAGGCATGGAACCCGGAGACCGGCAAATACGGGCCGGTCTATGACCGGCAGATCGGCGAATGGAGCGACAACGAGCGCTCGATCACCACCAAGCTGAACTCGGCCTACGCCCTTGGCGGCCCGAAATGCCTGGTCAAAGTGGTGCAGAAGATTTCCGGCCTAGCGATCAACCGGTTCATGGCGGTCGACTTCGCCGGTTTCGCCAACATGGTCGACGCTCTCGGCGGCGTCGACGTGTGCAGCACCACCCCGCTGGACGACGCCGAACTCGGCCCGATCCTGACCACCGCCGGCCACCAGAAGCTGGACGGCCACACCGCTTTGAACTACGTGCGGGCCCGCTCGATCCCCACCGAAGGCAACGGTGACTACGGACGCATCAAACGCCAGCAGCTGTTCCTGTCATCGCTGATGCGCTCGATGATCTCCTCGGAGACCCTGCTGGACCTCAACCGGCTCGACGAAGTCGTCAACACCTTCATCGACGACAGCTACGTCGACAACGTCCAGACCCGCGACCTGGTCCGGCTCGGCCAGTCGCTGCAAGGCATCAACGCCGGACGGATCACCTTCGTCACCATCCCGACGACCGGTGTCGCCGACGCCGAGGGGAACGAAGTGCCGCGCACCCAGGACGTGCAGGCACTTTTCGACGCGATCATCGACGACGATCCGCTGCCCGGCGAGAACGACGCCAACGAGACGTTCACCCCGCACCCCACCACGACCACATCGGGAGAATCCCCGGCGTCCTCGACATCGACAACACCGACCACCACCGAAGAGACCGTCACTACCACGACCGAAGAGGTCAAGGCGGTGGCCGCCGACCCGCGCGATGTCACCGTCCAGGTCGCCAACCCCACCCAGCGCCCGGGGCTGGCCACCGCCGCCACCCAGCAATTCGGCCTGTACGGGTTCAAGGTCCGCGACCCCGATTCCGGCACGGAATGGAGCGCGGTGCCGACCACGACGGTGTACTACTCGCTGGGCAACGAACAGGCCGCGGCCACCGTCGCAGCGACGCTGTCCGGAGCCACCATCGAGCGGATCAGTGGCCTGGGCGAGGTGGTGCAGGTGGTTCTCGGCCCGGAGTTCATGGCGGTCAAGTACCCGCAAGCCAGCGGAACACCGCTGAATGTGAACGTCACGCACACCGGTGGCAGCACTCCCACCCAGTTGCCGTCGGACCTTCCGGTGATCAACGCCGCCGACGTCAGCTGCGAGTAGCCGACGGTTCACCGTTCGTTCAGATTCGCCGGACAGACTGATGGTCCACTCGAACAGTAGGCTTGAAGAATGCGCACCGCTTACCATGAGCAGCTCGACGCGCTCATCCACCAGCTCGCCGAGATGTGTCGTCTGGCGGGCATCACCATGGAACGCGCCACCCAGTCGCTGCTGCAGGCCGATCTGGTGCTGGCCGAGCAGGTGATCGGCGACCACGAACAGATCACCTCCGCCAGTGCTCGCGCCGAGGAAGCCGCATTCGTGCTGCTGGCTCTGCAAGCTCCTGTCGCCGGCGACCTGCGCGCCATCGTCAGCTCCATCCAGATCGTCGCCGACGTCGAGCGGATGGGCGCGCTTGCCCTGCACGTCGCCAAGATCGCCCGGCGCCGCCACCCACAACACGCGCTGCCAGAAGAGGTCAACGGCTACTTCGCCGAAATGGGCAGGGTCGCGGTCGATCTCGCCGAAAGTGCCCGCGAGGTGCTGCTGTCCCGGGACCCGGAGAAAGCCCGCCGGATACGCGAGGACGACGACGCCATGGACGACCTGCACCGGCACCTGTTCAGCGTGATGATGGACCGTGACTGGAAGCACGGGGTGGCCGCCGCGATAGACGTGACCCTGCTGGGGCGGTTCTACGAGCGGTTCGCCGACCATGCGGTGGAAATCTCCCGGCGGGTGATCTTCCAGGTGACCGGGCAACTGCCGGCCGAAGAGGAAATCCCGACGTACTAGCCGAAACGCCCGGAGATATAGTCCTCGGTGGCCTTCTGGGTCGGGTTGGAGAAGATCTTGCCGGTGTCGTCGAGCTCGATCAGCCGGCCGGGGCGACCGGCCGCCTCCAGGTTGAAAAACGCGGTCTGATCGCTGACCCGCGCAGCCTGCTGCATGTTGTGAGTGACGATCACGATGGTGAAGTCCCGCTTGAGCTGCGCGATCAGATCCTCGACGGCCAGCGTGGAGATCGGATCAAGCGCTGAACACGGCTCATCCATCAGCAGCACATCAGGCGCCACCGCAATCGCCCGGGCGATGCAGAGCCGCTGCTGCTGACCTCCGGAGAGCCCGCCACCGGGCTCGGACAGCCGATCTTTGACTTCATTCCATAGATTCGCCCCGCGCAGCGACCGCTCGGCGGTTTCGTCCAGCAGCGCACGGTTGCGGATGCCCTGCAACTTGAGTCCGGCGACCACGTTGTCCCGAATCGACATGGTAGGAAAGGGATTCGGACGCTGGAACACCATCCCAATGGTCTTGCGCACACCGGTGGGGTCAACCCCCGGCGCGTAGATGTCCTCGCCGTCGAGCAGTACCGAACCCTGCACCCGGGTACCGGGGATGACCTCATGCATGCGATTGAGCACCCGCAGCACGGTGGACTTGCCGCAGCCGGACGGTCCGATGAACGCCGTCACACTGCGCGGTGGGATCGCCATCGTGACATCGGCGACGGCGTGGAACGCGCCGTAGTAGATGTTGACCTCTTTGAGGTCGAGCCGTTTAGCCATAGGCGAGTCCTACACCTTCTTGGGAGCGAAGAACTTGGCCAGGAAACGAGCGCCGACGTTGAGCACCGCGATGAGCACGATAAGCGTCAGCGCCGCACTCCAAAGCCGTTCGGTGGGAATGGGATTCACACCGGCCCCGGCCGAGGTCTGGTCATACATCATGCCGGGCAGCGATCCCATGAACCCGGAAAACATATCGAAGTTCATCGCTTGGGAGTAGCCCACCAGGATCAGCAGCGGCGCGGTCTCGCCCATCACCCGCGCCAACGCCAGCAGAATCCCGGTCACGATGCCGGACAGCGCTGTCGGAATCACTATGCGGACAATGGTTTTCCACTTCGGCACACCGAGGGCGTAGCTGGCTTCCCGCAGGTCCATCGGGACGATCCGCAGCATCTCCTCAGTGGATCGGATGATCACCGGGATCATCAACAGCACCAGCGCCAACGACACCGCGAACCCGGAGCGGTGAAATCCCAAGGTGGCCACCCACAGTGCATAGATGAACAACGCCGCCACGATCGACGGCACGCCGGTGAGGATATCGACCATAAAAGTGGTCAGCTTGGCCAGCCGGGAATTGCCGCCGTATTCGACGAGATAGATGCCGACCAGAACCCCGATCGGGATCGAGATCGCCGCACACACCAGTCCCTGCAGGACGGTTCCCACCAGTGCGTGATAGCCACCACCGCCTGGCATGAACGCGGTCATCCCGGCTTGGGAATGGCTCCACCACTTGGTGTCGGTCAACAGCCGAAAACCTTTGGAGACCACCGAATACAGCACCCAGACCAGCGGCACCACCGCGATCGCCACCGAGGCGGTGACCAGCACCGTGGCCAGGCCGTCGACCAACTTCCGCCGCCGGCTGATCGGGGTGAACGCCGGCGCCTTGACCGGTGTCTCCAACCTCGACGGCATCAGGCCCCCCTCCGCGCGACCGCGGCGCGGGCCGCGGAGTTCACCACAAAAGTCAACACGAACAGCACCAAACCGGCGGCGATGTACGCGCCGGCCTTGTACTGGTCGTTGAATTCCGCTGCGGCAGCGGCGATCTTGCTGGCGAAGGTGTTACCGCCGTCGAACAGCGACCACCCGAAGGCGCGCTGGGTGCCACGCAGAATGATGAGCAGCGCAACGGTCTCACCCAGAGCCCGCCCCAGACCCAGCATGGCGCCGCTGACATAACCGGACATCCCGAACGGCAGCACGGTGGTCTTGACCACCTCCCAGCGGGTGGCACCCAGGGCCAGCGCAGCCTCGATCTGACCCCTCGGCGTCTGGGCGAACACCTCACGGGCCACCGCGGTGATGATCGGCAGGATCATCACCGCGAGCACGATGCCGGCGGTGAAAATGGTTCCTCCACCAGCCACCGAGGCGTTGCCGCTGGCGAATAGGAACAGCCAGCTCAGGTGAGCGTTGAGCCATAGCGCCAGTGGTTTGAGCACCGGTGCGAGGACGTAGAGCCCCCACACCCCGTAGATGATTGACGGCACCGCGGCCAGCAGATCGACCACGTAGGACAACGGGCCGGCTACCCGCCGCGGCGCGTACTCGGTAAGGAAGATCGCGATGCCCAGTGCGATCGGCATCGCCAGCGCCAGCGCGAACAGCGAAACGAACACCGTCACTTGCAGCAGGTCCAGGATCCCGAATCGCATGTGAGCGGTGTCGGTGGTGACCCAGTTGCCGCTGTAAGTCAGGAAATTGGCATCGTTGCGGACCAGCGCCGGAACGGCCCGCCACATCAAGAAAATCCCGATGGCGGCGATCAGCGCGATGACGAGAAGCCCGGAGCCCTGCGCCGCGGACCGAAAGATCCGATCGCCCAATCCGATTGGTGGGTGGCCCAGGCCGATTGTCTCGCCCCTCCTCCGGCGCCACCGCGCCGGCATCGTGGACTCGACTGTCTGATCCTCGCGTGCCATCACTCGATTGCACCGATCGCGGTGAGCAACCGCTGCTTGAACGCATCGGGCAGCGGGACGTAGCCCGCCGCGGGCAGGCCGGCCTGACCGTCGTCGGCCGCAACCGACAGGAAGGACTTGACCGCCGCGGTCGTCTCAGCCGGGTAACCCTTCGAGCAGACGATCTCGTAGGTGGCCAGCACCAGCGGGTAGGCACCGGGGGCTGCTGTGCCGTAGATCGAGTGCAGATCCAGAACCAAATCGTTTCCGGCGGAGGCGAATTCAGCATCTGCGATGGCCCGTCCGGCCGACTCGTCGGTCAGCTCGACAGCACCGGCGCCGGTGTCGATCCGGGCCGCCGGTAGACCCGCCTGGGTGAGAAAACCCTTCTCGACGTAGCCGATAGCCCCCGGTGTGGCCTGTACGGCCTGCACCACGCCGGCTGACTTCTGCGCGCCCTCGCCGGCACCGCCCTGAAACTCCTTGCCGGCGCCTTTGGTCCAGCTCTCCGGGGCTGCCGTCACGAGGTATTTCTGGAAGTTGTCGGTGGTCCCTGAGGAGTCCGACCGGTACACCGGAACAATCGCGGTGTCCGGCAGTACCAGCCCGTCGTTGAGCCCGGCGATGGCCGGGTCGTTCCACCGAGTAATCGCACCGGTGAAGATCTTGCCGATCAGGTCGGCATTGACGACGAGGCGATCGATCCCGGGCAGGTTGTAGGCCAACGCGACCGGCCCGAACACCAGCGGCAGGTTCCAGGCCGGGTTGCCGCCGCAACGCGAAGCGGCCTGAGTCAGCTGGTCAGCTGACAGTGGCGAGTCGGACCCGGCGAAATCCACTTGGCCGGCGATGAATTGGTTCACGCCGGCACCGGATCCGGTGGGGTTGTAAGCCAGGTTCTTTCCGGGGCACCCTTGCGCCCAGATTTGGTTGAACACCCCGATGGCGTTTTGCTGGGCGGTGGAGCCTTCGGCGGACAGGGTGTCCTTGCCGTCGCACTGCGGGGCCGGTAACGATCCGATGGGCGGCCCGACAGCCGGGGACGGTACGAGGTTGTCGTCGCTGCCGCAGGCGCAAAGCGCGGTCATCGCGGTGGCCGAAGCGGTGGTGACGAACGCCTTACCGAGGTTGGTGAAGCCCACGTCCGCCTCCTGCGATCACGCCCCCGCCGCAAGGTATGCAAAGTATTCGCGCGGGGTGGCCGCTGCGCGGATGGCCGGTTAACGGACGGTGAATTGGCTCGCGGTGGCGTCGTCAGTCGTCTCGGCGTCTGACCCGCTGTCGGGGTCGGAATCGGCATCATCGTCGGGGGCGTTGCCCTCGGAGGCGGCGGAACGCCCGCGGGCCGGACGGACCGCCTTGTAGCCCACGTTGCGGACGGTGCCGATCAGGGCCTCGTACTCGGGGCCGAGTTTGGCCCGCTGCC
>CAYPTG010000081.1:0-9129 GCA_964413455.1 uncultured Mycobacterium sp.
CGCTTGCGCAGGATGGACGTGTTCTCCAACGTCACCCGGAACTGCATGACTCGATACGGCCAGCCCCGCGAGGTGTTCCACTGCGACACCACTAACCCCACCCCACCGGCGACGTCGAGCCGGCTCCCCGGCAGCAGGTAGCCGCCGTACAGCTGGGCAACCTGGCACCCGGCGTGATCCTCGCCGTCCCACCCGCAGCCGGCCACCGGCCGTTGCACCGGTATCCGGCGCAGATCCGAGGTCGGCGCGGCCAGCGTGCGGTACCCCAGCGCGTAGGCCGACGATAGGAACCCGCCCAAAACCCAAGTGCCACAATCTAACCGACGCAGCGAGAGTTCGCCCCAGGTTTCCCCGTCCGGGGTGATCACCTCGGCCTCGGTGCCCCAGCGTCCGTCGGCCCAGGCCAGGTAGCGGGACCGCTGGCCGATGTGCTCCGGGCGCACCCGCTGCAGGACCAGCCCCTTGTTGCGCTGAAAGCCGGTCGACACCACGTACACCCAGCCGTCGGCCGGGTCGAAGTCCCAGGTCCAGCACTGCGCGTGGCCACCATGCAGTCCGGCCGGAAACTTCGCCGGCTTACCCAGATGCCGCCAGGACCGGCCGTTGTCATCGGAGCGCCAAATCTCGGTCCACAGCACGTTGCCCAGGCCCCGGTTGACGATGGCATGTAGGTACAGGGTGTCGCCGACCCGCAGCAGATCGGACGGGATGACGGTACTGATGCCGCGCCGTAACCTCCCGGCGTCGCCGCGGTGCCGGTAGTGCCACAGCTGTTGGGCGTAGCCCTGGTCGGCGCCGCCGGCCCGGTGGTAGCGGATCGGGTGGGTGGCGTCGCCGGTGCCGATCAGGATCACCGGGGATCGCCAGTGCCCGGAACCGACCCGATCACCGGCGAAGGTGTCCCCGAACACCGACACCAGGTTCCCGTCAGCGGCGCGCACCGAGGCGCCCAGATCGGTGCAGGTGACCCCGAACTGGTCGGTGATGCCAGGCCCGGTGAGGTCGGCCACCTTGCCGGTGAACCCCTCGCCGGGCTGCGTTACCAGTGCCATCGACAAACCGTCAGTCGGTGGGGCTGCTGCGCCAGTTGGTGGTGCCCACCACGATCATCCGCAGCTGTTTGGTTGCGGTGCGGGTGATTTCATCGACAGCCGCGGCATCGGCCGCATCTTCCAGCGCCTCGGCGATGATGATCATAGAGTTGACGAACAGGCTGGCCAGGATGTTGAGATCCTCGGTGCTCCAGTCCCGCAGATCGGGGAACCGGGCCAGGTCGGTGGCCAATTCCGAAGTGATCAAACGGATTTCGGTGCGGATCGCATAGCGCAGCACCGTCACCCCGCTGGAGCGTTCCCGGCCGATGAACCGCCAGTGCTCCCGCTGCTGGGTCACGCTGGCCGTCAGCATCTCCACTGTCGAGTCGATCACCCGGGTCGGATCGATGAGACCGGTCCGCGCGGTCCGCAGCGTTTCCCGCAGCGACCGGAACGACTCGTCGATCAGGACCAGGCCGAGTGCCTCCATGGACTCGAAGTGCCGGTAGAAGGCGGCCGGGACGATACCGGCCTCCCGGGTCACCTCGCGCAGGCTCAACCCGCTGAAACCGGTCTCGCCGAGCAGCTTGAGCGCGGCGGCGATGATCGCCCTCCGGGTGGCTTCTTTGCGTTCCTCGCGCGACGGGGTGTCGCGGGATCGCGACCGCCCGGGTCTCTCCCGACGCGCACTGGGTGTACGACCATTCACTGTTGTGAACCGTAACACAGTCGGCTGTTTTTCCTTGACGAACCGCTGAAATGAGGTTCACCGTGTACATATGTTCACTCAAATACAGACCCGGCCGGGACTGCGTTCCCGGCTCCTCGGACTCCTCGCCGGGCCGCACGGCGTCGACCGATACACCGAACTCGTCGACCCGATGTGGACCAGCGACATCCGCGCCACCGTGGTCGGAGTCCAGCGGCCCACCCCGCGCAGCCTCACGCTGTGGCTGCACCCCAACCATCCGATCGACTTCCGTGCCGGGCAGCACGTCAACCTGACCGTGGAGGTCGACGGTCGCCGGCACACCCGCTGCTACTCGCCGGCCAATGCCGAGGGCGGACCGCTGATCGAGCTGACCATTGCCCGCCACGACGGCGGCGTGGTCTCGGAGTATCTGCACCGGGCAGCCGCGCCCGGAATGACGGTCGGACTGTCGGCCCCAGCCGGTGACTTCGTGCTGCCGGCCCAGCGCCCGCGCCGGCTGGTGCTGATCGCCGGGGGCAGCGGCCTCACCCCGGTGATGTCGATGGTTCGCACGTTGGCCGAACAGCACTACGACGGCGAAATCGCGGTGCTGCACTATGTGCGCACCGCTGAGGACGCCTGTTACCGCGAGCAATTGGCGGTGCTGCCTGACGTCAAGGTGCTGCGCATCTGCACCCGCGGTCCCGGCAGCGACCTGGAAGGCCGGTTCGGCGCAAGCCACCTCGCGGCCGCCGTGGCCGAGCCGGACGCGGTGTACGTCTGCGGCCCGCCTGCTCTGGTCGAGGCGGTGCGCGAGCACTACCCCGCCGCGGTCGCCGAAAGCTTCGCTCCGGCACCGCTGGTGATCCCGGATTCGCCGGGCGGAGGACGAATCACCTTCAGCGACAGCGGGATCACCGCCACCGATGAGGGTGGCACCCTGCTGGACACCGCCGAGGCGTCCGGCCTCACCCCGAAAACCGGATGCCGAATGGGTATCTGCCACACCTGCACCCGCCGCAAAGTGCACGGCGTGGTGCGCAACCTCACCACCGGAGCCCTCTCCACCGCCGACGACGACGCCGTGCAGATCTGTGTCTCGGTGCCGGTCGGTGACGTCGACATCGCGCTGTAAAACCCTCAACCAACAGGAGACGATTCAGATGACCCACACACCCACCCTCACCCCCGACCAACTCGACGCGTTCGGCCGCGAGCTCGACGCCATCCGCGAGAAGGTGGTCGCCGACCTCGGCCAGTCCGACGTCGACTACATCCGCCGGGTGATCAAAGCCCAGCGCACCATGGAAGTGGCCGGCCGTGCTCTGCTGATGTTCCCGCCGGCCTGGCCGGTCGGCACCGCCCTGCTGTCGGTGTCGAAGATCCTGGACAACATGGAGATCGGCCACAACGTCATGCACGGCCAGTACGAGTGGACCGGCGACCCGGCGCTGTGCGGCCGGACCTTCGAATGGGACACCGCCTGCCCGGCCAACCAGTGGCGGCACTCGCACAACTTCACCCACCACACCTTCACCAACATCGTCGGCATGGACCGCGATATCGGCTACGGCATCCTGCGGATGAGTGAGGACCAGCAGTGGCGGCCCTACTTCCTGGGCAACCCGGTCTACGCCTTCCTGCTGATGGTGTTCTTCCAGTACGGCGTCGCGCTGCACGAGCTGGAGACCGAACGCATCCGGGAGGGGGAGATCACCCTCGGTGACAAACGCGAAGTGCTGCAGGAGATCTGGCGCAAGACCCGCCGCCAGACGCTCAAGGACTACGTGGCGTTCCCGCTGCTGGCCGGGCCGTTCGCCCCGTTCGTCTTCGCCGGGAACATGACCGCCAACCTGGTGCGCAACGTCTGGGCGTTCTCCATCATCTTCTGCGGGCACTTCCCCGAGGGGACCGAGGAGTTCTCCATCGAACAGACCCGCAACGAGTCCCGCGGCCAGTGGTACTACCGGCAGATCCTCGGCTCGGCCAACCTGACCGGCGGCAAGCTGTTCCACATCCTGTCCGGCAACCTGTCGCACCAGATCGAGCACCACCTGTTCCCGGACCTGCCGGCTCGCCGGTACGCCGAGATAGCACCGCAGGTGCGGGAGATCTGCCAGCGCTACGGGCTGCCGTACAACACCGGACCGCTGCCCAAGCAGTTCGCCACCGTGGTCCGCAAGATCGTCCGACTGGCGTTGCCGCCGCGGCTGTCGCTGCCGACATGGCCGTCATGGCCGTCCCGCGGCCCGGTGCAGCCGGTCGCCGAGCCGGTGGCCGCCTGAGCCGGGCGACTGCCCAACTCGACGAAATGTCGCAATCCACTCGCACAACCACGCCCATGTGTCGGTTTGGGCGAAGTAGCTACGGCCGCACCAGGATTCGGATGGGATTGCCCTCACCACGCTCCAGCATCTCGATGCCGGCGCCGATGTCCTCCAGCGGGATTACCCGGCTGATCGAGCGGGACAGGTCCAGCCGGCCCAGGGACACCAGCCTGGCCAGCGTCTCGATATCGGAGTTCTGGTAGCCCAGATGGCCGAGCACCTGCCGACGGCTCACACCGAACATCGAAGTGGGTCCGATGGTGGGTGATTCGGCGCTCATCCCGACCCCGACCAGCCGGCCGCCCACGGTCAAGCTGTCCAACGCCTGCTCAAAGGTCACCTTTTTGCCGACCGCGTCGAACGCCACATCCAGCTTGCGGCCGGCGGTGGCCTCGGCGATCTGATCGCCGATCTGCGGGTCGCCGGAGTCCAACGCGTAGTCCGCGCCGAGGGTCAGCGCCCGATCCCGCACCACCGGATCGATGTCGACGGCGATGATCGGGGCCGCACCCACCAGCCGGGCCAGCTGCACGATGTGGGTGCCGACACCGCCCACACCCCAGACCCCGACCGACTCGCCGACGGCCACCTTGCCGGTGTGCACCACCGCGCCGAACGGGGTGGATACCGCGTCGGCCAGGATCGCGGCCTGTTCCAGCGGGACGTTGTCGGGCACCCGGGTGAGCCCGGCCGCCAGCGCGACGGTGAACTCTGCCCAGGCGCCGTCGTAGGCGAAGGCCATGATCTTGGTGCGCAGGCACCCGGCGCCGTCACCGCGCCGGCAGTTCGGGCAGTCACCGCACGGCCGGCCCGCCGCGACGACCACCCGATCGCCCACCGACCAGCCGGTCACTCCCGGACCCAACTCGGCGATGGTGCCGGACGCCTCATGGCCCTGGGTGACCACCGGGAGCTGCGCCGGGAAGGTGCCATTGATCAGGCTCAGATCGGAGTGGCAGATACCGCAGAACGCCACTTTGACCAACACCTCGCCGGGGCCGGGCTGGGGAATCGGAACGTCTTCGACGACAACGGTTTTGGTCTCCGCGTAGAAACGTTCGGCGCGCATCGTGGTAGCCATGTCGATCCTTCCCGGCCGCCCTGGGGGTGCCCACAAGGGGTGAGGACAACCTACGCCCGGGCCGTCGGGCGGTGGATAGAGTGGCGCTATGGCCTGGGTACATCAGCGTGACGGGGTGACCTGTGGCCCCAGTGTGGCGGTGATGGCCGGCGCGCTGCTGGACGCCGAATACGGTGCCCCGCTGCAGGCCGAGCGTGCCCAGCAGTGGTTCAACGCCGAACAGGGCCGAGTGCATCAGGCGGTCAACATGGTGTGGCCGCGGGCGCTGGGCACCACGCCGGCCGGGATGGCCCGGGCGATCAACGCCCGCAGTGCCAACCGTGGGGTGCGCTATCGGTGGCGGCCGCCGCGGCGTGCCGACGCCCTGACCGACGTCTGCGCCGCGTTGGCCGTCGGCTGGCCGGTGGCCATGCTGATCGGCTCGGCGATTCCCCGGCACTGGGTGCTGCTGACCCAGGTCGACGGGCTGGCCGACTCCCCGGCCGCCGGACAGGCCGCCGGCTCGGCCGACAATCCCGCGCTGCGGTGCTACGACCCGGCGACCGGACGGCTGCACACGATTGCCGCCGACGCAGTCCGTCAGGCCCGGCTGGAGGTGCTGGGCTTCCCGCGGGCGTTCGCCTTCGTCCTGCCGGTCTGACTCAACAGCGCGATCGAGGCCGATACCGCCGGCTCGATGATGCTGGATACCGGTGCGCCGTCCTCGACGGTCTGCGCGGTGAGTTCGCGTAGCCCGCCCACCAGGATCACCGCGGCGCTGGCCGACAGCGGTGCCAGCCCGGCCTGGCGGAATCCGGGGCTCGCGCTCAACTCGACGATCATCGCGGCCAGTCGGCTGAATCCCCGGCGCAGCGTGGGGCGTGCGGCTTCACCGAGTGCGGGCAGTTCGCGGATCCAACTCAGGGTGATCGCCGGGGTGGCCTCGATGGTGTTGACGTAGGCGATGACGGCCTGGCCAACCTGATCCCGCCACGGCGCGGTCGGGTCCACCGCCGCGCGCACCGCATCCACCACGTCCTCGTTGTTGGCCAAGAGCAGTTCGCCGAAGCACTCCTCCTTGGTGGAAAAGTGGTCGTAGAAGGTGCGTTTCGAAGTGCGGGCGAATCGGACGACATCGGCCACCGTGGTTTCCCGGTACCCGCGCTCCTCGATCGAAGCGGCCAGACCGTCCAGCAGCCGGCGCCGAAAGCCAACTCCGGCCTGCGACTGCGGCGGGTTCTCGACGATCGGTGCGCCCACCTAGTCCTCCCTTGTCAATGCCGGTACCACAGAGTACCGTCGAAAGTCCGGCGATCTGGTACTGCTTGGTACCAAGGTAATGCCCAATGTGTTGGCAAGGGGTACAGATGACATCGACGACATCGGTGGAGCTACCGGCCGATAGCGGCACCCTCCCGCCGGCACCGTGGCAACCGGCACCGATCTTTGCGCTGCTGTTCACCGCCGCTCGCCGGCGCCCGGCGCAGTGGCTGACCATCGAACGCCTCACCCGCCGATACGGACCGGCCGTCACGGTGCGACTTCCGCTGTTCGGCAGGACCGTCGTCGTGTCCGACCCCGCGCTGGCCAAGCAGGTCTTCACCACCAGCCCCGAGATATTGCACAACATCCAGCCCAACCTGAGCCGGATCCTGGGCGCCGACTCGATGTTCGGCTTGGAGGGCGCGACCCACCGCCGTCGCCGCAAGCTGCTCACCCCACCGCTGCACGGCAAGAGCATCGCCACCTACGAGCGCATCGTGGAGGAGGAGACGCTGCGCGAGATGGCCTCCTGGCCGGAGGGCACCGAGTTCGGCACCTTGGATCCGATGATGCGGATCACCCTCAACGTCATCCTTCGGGCGGTGTTCGGGGCCGACGGGGTCGAGTTGCAGCGGCTGCGCGAGCTGCTGCCCAAGTTGGTGACGCTGGGATCGATGCTGGCGCTGTTGCCCGGCGGGAGTGGCGCGAGTGGCCGGCTGGGCGGCCGCTGGAACCCGTGGACCCGGCTGTCCGGCTACCGGCGGGAATACGAATCGGTGCTGGATGACCTCATCGCTCATGCCCGCGAAGACCCTCGGCTCGCCGAGCGCACCGATGTGCTGTCGCTGTTCCTGCGCACCACCTACGACGACGGCACCCCGATGACCCGCAGCGAGATCGGTGACGAATTGTTGACCCTGCTCGCGGCCGGGCATGAGACCACCGCGTCCACCCTGGGTTGGGCGTTCGAGCGGATTTCCCGGCACCCGCAGGTGCTGGAACGGCTGGTCGCCGAGGCGGCCACCGATGCCAACGATTACCGACAGGCCACCATCGCCGAAGTGCAGCGGAACCGGACGGTGATCGACTTCTCCGGTCGTTATGTCGCCGCGCCGAGCTACCAGCTCGGACAATGGCGGCTACCGCAAGGGGTTTGTCTTCTGGTGAATCTGCTGGCGATGCATCGCGATCCCAAGCTCTACCCCGACCCGGAGCGGTTCGACCCGCAGCGTTTCTTTGACAACAAGCCCGGCACTCACACCTGGGTGCCGTTCGGCGGCGGCACCCGACGCTGCATCGGCGCGGCGTTCGCCAATATGGAGATCGACGTCGTGCTGCGGACCGTTCTGCGGCACTTCACCATTCGCACCACCTCTGCCCCGGGCGAGAAGTGGTATTTCCGCGGTGTCGCCTACACCCCGAAAAGGGGCGGCCGGGTGGCGGTCCACCGCCGGCCCGAGCCACTAGGCCCATAGCCCGGCTGGCCGGAACCGGCCGGTTAGCTAAACCGCGATCGAGTCGGTCGACAGCAGCTCGGACAGCTCGGCGTAGGGATCGTAGAAGATCACGTCACTCAGGCCCGCGGACATGTTGAGCGGCAGGAACATCGGGACGGTGCCGAACGGCGTGACCAGCTCGTAGGTGATCACAGCGCTGTCCGACGAGGTCGGCAACGAAGAGTAGAACGTCCGCAAGCCGAAGGTCGGATCTTGGAAGACGAACACCGAACCGACCGGCGGCACGTCACCGACTCCGGTGCCGGCCTGGCCCTCGGTGACCTTCGTGACCAGAACAGAGGTGACGACGATGCCGGCCAGATCCCACTGCTTGCTCACGTCGGCGTCGACCTTGCCGATAGTGTTGCCGTTCGCGTCGATGATGTCGAATTGCTGGTAGCCCTGGATGATCATGTCCCGCGGGGGCAGGTCATTGGCGCCGACCAACTGCAGATCCGACGTGGGGGCCAGCCGGTAGCCACCGGGAACCTGTAGGGGCTTCACCGTCGGCGGCGTGTTGGCGTTGAAGTTAAACGGGAGCGGGATGGATCCCAGAGGGGTGACCAACTTGGTCGAGTTCACGTCACCGGACGGCGACGGTGTCCCGGTGTAGAGGGCGTAAATCTTCTCGCCGCCGACGTAGATGACGTTGTACACGGTGCCGACCGGCGGAACCTGCCCGGCGCCGGTGCCGACGTTCGTCGATCCGAGGGTGTCGGTGACGTAGATCAGCTTGGTGTGGAAGATCGCAACGTCCGATGTGACAGTGACCAGGGCGTCGAAGGATCCGACCACGTTGCCGTCAGCATCGGTGACGTCATAGGTCTGGGTGCCCTGAACCGCCGTGAAAATCGGCGCAAGCCCGGTAATCCCGGTGAACACCATCGACGAGGGGGTTTGCGGGGCGATGGACAGACCCGCACCGATGTCCAGCGGCCGGTTCACCGTGCCGTAGTCGGTATTGCCCTTGGCGGCGTCGAAGGGTGTGAAAAGCGGAATGCCGCCGAACGGTGTGAGGAGCTGGTAGGAGATCTTGGTGCCGTTCACGGTGGGCATGGCGGTGTAGAGGTTCCCGTAGTCGAAGCCGTTACCCGTCGAGGTGATTATCGAACCGACCGGCGGAACGTCGCCGGCACCGGTGCCCGCCGTACCCGATTCCACTTCGGTGACCACCATCTGGGTGGTCGTGAGACCGAAGAAACTCAGTGAGCGGTCATAGCTGACCTGTGCGGTGAACGATCCGACCGTCTCGTTGGTG
>CAYPTG010000082.1:0-9065 GCA_964413455.1 uncultured Mycobacterium sp.
ACTGGCGGCGACCTACAGCCGCAATATCGACGCCCGACGGCAGTTGACCGCGCTCTCGGAGCCCCGCGACACGTTGCCGGCGTGGCAGATCACCCCGACCGCCCCGGCCGATGAACTCCTGCGCTTGTATCGGGAAGCCGAAGCGGCTACCGGCGTCGGCTGGAACTATCTGGCGGCGATCAACCTGGTTGAGACCCGGTTCGGCAGCATTGCCGGGTTGAGTACCGCCGGCGCCCAGGGTCCGATGCAGTTCATGCCGGAAACCTGGGCCGCCTACGGCAACGGCGGAGACGTCAACTCGCCGCGCGACGCGATCATGGCGGCGGGCCGGTACCTGGCCGCCAGCGGTTTCGCCAACAGCCCGGACCGCGCCATCTACGCCTACAACCACGCCAACGAATACGTGCGGGCGGTCAACGATTACGCCGCCATCCTGGCCGACGACCCAGGTGCTTTCGCCGGCTACTTCCGGTGGGACGTCTACTACCGCAGCACCGCCGGCGACATCCTGCTGCCGGTCGGATATTCAGAGCCGCAACGCATTCCGGTCGAGCAGTACCTGGCGAGCCACCCGCAGTGAGCTAGGCCCAATTGTCTCGCTCCTCCTCCGGCGCTCAGCGCCGGCATCGTCGGCTCGACTATCCCAAATGCCCCACCAGCAAGCCCAGCACATAGGTGATCGCCGCCGCGCCGTAGCCGATCAGCAACTGGCGCAAGGCCCGTCGTAGCGGCGGCGCCCCGGACAGCAGGCCGACGATCACCCCTGTCGTCAGCAGCGCGATACCCACCAGGACGGCGGCGGTAATGACTGCCGCCATCCCGGTGAGGCCGAATAGGTAGGGCAGCACCGGGATGATCGCGCCGGTGGCGAAGAACAGGAAGCTGGAGATCGCCGCGCCCAGTCCGGTGCCGACGGTCTCGTGCTGACGCCCGTCGGCGGAGTGGGTACCCGCACCGGAAGCCGGGTCGCGCAACACCTTGGCGGCGTGCGCGCTGGCCTCATCGACACTCATCCCGCGGGCCCGGTACACCAGCTCCAACTCGTTGGCGTTGACGTCGAGCTGGGTCAGCGCCGAACCGACATGCGGACTGGGTTCGGAGGCCTCCAGCAGTTCGCGTTGCGAGCTGACCGACACGTATTCGCCGGCACCCATCGACAGCGCGCCGGCCAGCAGCCCGGCCAGCCCAGTGACCAGCACGGTGTGGTTGGACACCCCGCTGGCACTGACCCCCAGAATCAGCGCCAGGTTGCTCACCAGACCGTCGTTGGCGCCGAACACCGCAGCCCGGAAGCTGCCGGAGAGCCGGTCACGACGCCGGGCGGCCAGCGCCCGAATCACCTCTTCGTGGATCTGTTCGTCGGCGGCCATGGTGGCGGTGGCGTCGGCGTCGTGGTCGTAGCTGGCCCGGGCCTCGAACCGCTGCACCAGTGCCAGCACGAACACCGACCCGAAATGCCGGGCCAAAAACGCCAGCATCCGGGTGCTCAGATCGGGTGATACCGGGGCGCCCACCCGATCTCCGAGCAGGTTCAGCCAGTGTTGTTCGTGGCGTTCCTCGGCCGCGGCGACGGCGGCCAGGATTTCCCGCTCCTCGCCGTCGTAGCGCTGAGCGAGATCCCGGTACACCGCCGCCTCGGCCCGTTCATTGGCCAGGTGCCGTCGCCAGCGCCGCAGGTGGGCGGCGCTGGGCGTCGACGTGGTCGAAACATCGGTCATCGCAGATTCGCCTCGCCTCGATCGAGGGTCCGGGGAACGTTCAGGGTACCGGCGTGCCCCCGGTTCAGCCCGCCCAGCCGGTGATCCGGCTTGTCGACAGCTCGTGCAGATAGACGTCCAGATCGGTGTAGCCGATCGAGGACAGGTTGTGCGCGTTGGTGTTGCCGACGTTCGGGTTGAGCCCCTTGGAAACTTCCCAGGCGTCCGGCATGCCGTCGTTGTCGGTGTCGATGGGCGCCGCCGGCGCCGCGCCGGAGTACGCCGTCAGCAGCGCGTCGCCGGCCGGGTTGGTGTTGCGCGGGGCCGACGCGATGGTGTTGGTGGCCACACTGCGCATCAGCCGGTTGTCCATCGGATCTCGCGGCCAGGCGCCTGCGGTGTTGAGCAGCAGGTTCACCAGCTGATCGGTGGGCGTGTAGGTGATGGCCGGGAACGGGTGCCGTTGAGTGAGCCTGCGAGCGCTCTGCGATGGGTTCGGGCTGGAAACCGCCGGATAATCGTTGCAGCAGTAGAAGAGTTGGTAGTCCGACCGGGTCGGATACAGGTTCATCTTGTTGCCGCTGACATACAGGTTGTTTTGCGCGGTGCGCATGATCTGGTCGTCGAACATTCCGTAGGGGAAACCGTTGCGCACGTTGAAGTAGTTGTTGACCGCGTTGAGGTTCCAGTAGATCGGGCTTCCGCCGGCAACACCGGTGTCCGGAGCGAGCGCGACGAAGAAGTTCGGGTCCCAGTAGACGTTGTTCGACAGTTCCAGGTTCATGTAGGACCGTGCGGCCGCCCCCGATTCACGACTGCCCTCCGGAAGCCGGCCCTCGATCCGGTTGAACATGTTGTGGTGCAACGAAATATTGTCCAATGCGAATCCGTACGCCGGGTTGGAGTAATTCATCAGCACCCCGCCGTAGAACGAGTGACCGCCGATGGTCTCCGCGATCACCGTGTTCTGCACGGTGATGTTATTGGAGTACGAAATCTCGATCGCCTCGTCGTGCGCGTTGCCGATCGAGACGTGGTCGACGATGCCGTTGCGGGTATAGCGAAGCCGCAAGCCATCGTCGCTCACATCGCCGGTGGCGGGCCGGATTCGGATGTGCTGAATGATCCAGTTTTCCGCGAAGTCGGCCGGTGCCCGCACCGCCTGATCCTGGTACGGGGTCTCATCGGTGACCAGGCCCCGGATGGTGATACCGCCCGGTGAAGTCTGCCCGGCGATGGTGACGTCGCCGTTGGTCAGATGGATCTGAGTGTCGATCACCCCGCTGACCTTGAACAGAATGTATTTGGCGCCGGGCTGGTCGTCGGCCCTCTGCAACGATCCGGGGCCGTGGGCGTTGAGGTTGTTGACATTGACGACGCTGCCGCCCCGTCCACCGGTGGCGTAGGCGCCGAAGCCTTCCGCGCCGGGGAATGCGGGAAGCGGCGCGCCGGGATCCGGGTCTGGGTCGGGTCCCGGATCAACGACCGCGACGGGCACAACCGGCACCGTCACGGCGACCCCGGTGCTTCCGCCAAGTCCGTCGGCGACGGTGACGGTGAAGGTGTCGCTTCGGTCGGCGTCGGTCGCGCCTTCTGCGCCGGCGTTCTGCCGGGCAGTGGTGGTCGGGGTGTAGGTGAACGACCCGGTGCTGCTGTTGATGCCGACGCTGCCCTTGCCGGTGGCCGACGGGGCGCTGTAGCTCAGCGGATCACCGTCGGCGTCGCTGCCGACTACCCGCCCGGTGACCACCCCAGTGACCGAGTTGGATGTCAGCCCTTGCACGACGCCGGTGGGCGCGGTGTTGGACACCGCGAACGGCGCGACGGTGACCGGCACGGTGACGATGGTGCGGCTGCCGTCGCTGCCGAGTAGGCCGCCGGTCAGCCGGTAGAGCAGATCGGAGAAGCCGTGGATGCGCAGGCCACCGCCGGTCTCGCTGACTCTGACCTGGAATGAATCGGTAGTGCCGCTCGCCGCCACCGACCGATCCGCCTGGTAGCTGTAGCTGCCGTCGGACCCGACGGTGACGGTGCCGTGGCTCGGCGCTGCGGTCACGCTGTAGGCCAATGCGTCCCCGTCGGCGTCGGCGGCGTTGAGCACCCCGCTGACCACCCCGCCGGCGCTCTGGCCGGTCTGGCTCGGGTGCGCGGTCGGCGTCTGGTTGAAGAACATGGACAAGAACGCCTGGAAGGGATTGCTAGCGACAGCCTGTCCGGAAAGCTGTTGCACCGCAGGCACACTCGCCGCAGCAGCAACCGCCGTCTCACGGCGGACGTAAGCCACCGCCACCACATCGGCGGCCGACGCAGGGGGCAACGGACCGCCGGTACCCACCCCACCCGGTGTCAGCAGGCTGCCGATCAACCCGGGCGTCGCACGGCTCAGCACGGCCGCCGGTCGCGGCTCAGGCGGCGGCGCTTCGATGACCGGAGTCGACGTCGGCACCGGTGCCGGTTCCAGAACGGCGACCGACGCGGCCGGTACCGGCTGTACCGCCGCAGGCGCCGCCGCAATCTCGGCACCCACGCCAAGTGATTCGATCGGCGCGGGAAGCACCACGGCTGCCGGCGGGGCTTGCGGCTCCACGACCGCCGGTACCGCAGCCGCCGGCGGCGGGATATCGACCGGCGCCGAAACCGGCTGTGCCGCGGACTCCACGCTCAGGCGCCCGGACGGCTCCGCCTGCGCCGACGCGCCGGGCTCGGCCGCCGCGGATAGGTCCGGCGGGACCGACACCGTCTCGTCGTCTGCCACGGACCGAGCGGCCGACGAACGGGATACCGACGGACCCTGCCCGACGCCCGCGACCACTCCAGCTGCTGCCGATGGTGGCGCAAGCCTTCCGGCGCTGTGACCGCGATGGCCGACTCTTCCCGGAGCCGCCGACTCGGATCGTCCCGGGGCGGCTGACGACGAATCGGAGTCCGATGGATCGGCCGCCGCCACCGCGGCACTGCCGAAGGTGATCGTGATGCCGAGGCCTACCGCCGCGGCCAGTGGACTGAGATGTCCGATGAGAGCTCTGGGGTCCATGGCGGTTCCTCTGCGGTGAGCACGTCAATCTTCGATTTCACCACTTTTCAGGTCCGCTGACCAGAGTTTTCTCAATCCTCACCGCGCCGATCCGCCGAAATGCCTGTGTGCTTGCTTGACGGCTACTAGCGTCACCAACTACACGTCGTTCAGTAGGGCACAGGGGAAAGACCATGACCGGTCACCGGGGACAACCAGACATCGCACCGATCACACGGATGTTGCTGAGCGCGGCGGTTGCCGGCGTGCTGGCCGGAACGGGATCGGCGATCGGGGCCGCCGTCGCCCACGCCGAGCCGTCGGCATCGGACTCATCGAGTTCGGACTCGTCGAATCAAACCTCATCGAATCAGGCCGGAGCCTCGGAACGTTCGGCCGGTTCGCCCCAGCGCGGCCTCCGCGGGCAGGTCGCTCCCCCCTCCGCCGGTCCGGTCAGCGCGACGCCCGATATCGCGGCCGCCGTCGACGTCGCGGACATCCCTGCGGACATTCCCACTGCCGCCCCGCGCTCGCGAACCCGCGCCCAGGCGCCGGTCGTCGCCGACTCGGTTCCCGTTGCGGCAGTTGCTGATTCACAGCCGCAGGTTGCGGTGTCGGAAACGACGGCGCCCGCGCCGGCTACTCCCCCCGTCGAGGCAGCAGCACCGGAGCCCGTTGTCACAGTCAACGACGTCCCCGCGATCGCTGAGACTCCCGCGGCGAATCCCAGCCCGGCTGCCGCGCCCACCCCACCAGCCGCGGTGACGCCCGTGGCCGAACCGGTCGTGGTGATCGCCACCGTGTCGCCGGTGGTCGCCGCCGCGCCGGTGCTGACACCGGCTCCGGCCGCCTCCGAGCCGGTCCCGGTCCGGCTCCCGGCGGCTCCCCTGCTTCCCGTGCTGCCGGTGGTGCCCGCGGTACCGGTCGCGCCGGCCAGCGCCGTCACCGTCGGCGCGAGTTCCAGCGCCAACAGCCGGGTGCGCGCGGCCAGCGCGGTGGCTCAGGCCGTCGTCATCGGCGACCCGACGGCCACCCACGTGCTGCTGATCGGCACCGACGGCACCAACTTGGACAAGATCCTGCAGTACACCTGGGATAACCCGGATGCCACCGGGTTCCAAACCCTGATGGATGAAGGCATCACCAGCGCCACCAGCATCGTCGGGCACACCACCATCTCCGGGCCGTCCTGGACCACCATCCTGACCGGGGTGTGGGACACCAAGAGCGGCGTGATCAACAACCTGTTCGACCCGGCGCCGTACAACAAGTGGCCGACGGTGTTCAACATGCTGGAGAACTACAACCCGAACATCGATACCGCGGTCGTCGCCGACTGGCAGTACATCAACGACATCGCCGCGGCCGGCTCGAATCCGGTCGACGGCAACCACTTCGTCGCCTTCGACACCAGCTGGGCGCAGACCGACCAGCTGGTCACCGACAAGACCATCGAGCTGATCTCGAACTCCGACCCATCCACCCCGACGTTCATCTTCTCCTACCAAGTCCAGGTCGACGAGGCCGGTCACGGCTACGGCGGCGCTTCACCGGAGTACCGGCAGGCGGTCATCAACGTCGGAGACAACATCGCCGAGATCATGGCCGCGGTGCACGCCGCCGAGCTGGAAACCGGGGTGGACTGGACGGTGATCGTCACTACCGACCACGGCCACCAACAGTCCAAGGGCTTCGGCCACGGCTTCCAATCTCCCAATGAGACATCATCTTTCATCATTTTCGACGAGGCAGGCGACCCCAGCGGGGGCAAGCAGAACCAGTCCTACTCCAACGCCGACATCACCCCGACGATCGTCAATCTGTTCGGCGCCCCGATGCGCTCGGACTTCGATGGTGTGTCGCTGACCACCAAGACCAGCGGCATCGTCACCCCGGTCGATCTCAAGACCAGCCTGAACGACGCCATCGACGGGTACGGCTACCCGAACATCGGGGTCGACATCGCGCTGGGCACCCGCACCGTCTTCGCGACGGTGCCCTACCTGATCGACGGTTTCATCACCAACGTCGTCAATCAGTTGCAGGCGATCGTGGACAAGGACATCTTCTTGATCAGCGGGCTGGCCGACATCACCAAGTGGATCGTCCAGTTCAACGGCAATCTGATGGTGGGGGTGACCGAGGCGGTGGCCCGGGTCGTCGCACACCTGACCGGCGCCGGGACCATCCCGCCGAGTGACCCGCCGCTGTCGTCCGTCGGCTCGGCCGAGTCCACCGACTCCGACTACGGCCTGCTGCTCAGCGGTGCCGCAGTACTCACCTAACGCGCGTCGCTGCCGGGTATTTCCTCTGCGCCAGTATCGTTTTCGTCGACGGCCGCAGTTCTTCGAAAGGAACCGACCATGAAGGCTCACATCAGCGCGCTTGTGCTGCTCACCGCGGCATCGCTGCTCGGATGCACCAAGACCGATGCCCCCGCACCGCACGAACCGCAGACCAGCACGATCGAGGTCTCCTACGACGAGCTGCAGAACCAAAAGCAGATCAGCCGCAGTATCAGCCTGTCGGTCGGCGACACGTTGCAAGTCAGCCTGGGTTCCAACGGCTCGACCGGTTTCCAGTGGACCGAGAAGATGCTGATCTCCGATCCTAAGGTGATGGTCCAGACCGGCCATGACGCCGTCGCTGGGGCAACCGACCGGCCGGGGGCTCCCGGCAAGGAGGTGTGGACGCTGCAGGCCAAGGAGCCGGGCAACACCACGGTGTCCACCACGTACGGTCGGCCCTGGCCGGGCGGCGAGAAGGACTCCTGGGTGTTCTCCGCCAACGTCAGCGTGAGCTGAAATCCCGCGAGTCACTCGCGTAACTCCAGTCACTCGGTGCGTACTCTGAACGGGTGCGTGTCTCCCAGGGTGTGAAGGCCGGTGTTGCGGCGCTCGGGCTGCTGATCGCCGCCACGACCGCCGGTTGCAGCAGCACCGTGGACGGAGTGGCCGCCTGTCCCGGCTGCGGGGCGGATACCGAACCGGACTTCCCGACCCCCCGGCCCAGTACCCCGACCCCGACGCTGGCCACCACCGCGCCCAGCACTGCGGCCACCACGATCTCCCAGCCGCCCTCATCCAGCGCGGCACCTCGGCCGGCCGGCCAGACCCTGCCGGCCAACGCCAACGGCTACGTCTACATCGAGACCCGATCGGGCAAAACCCGCTGCCAGATCTCGGCCGGCAACGTCGGCTGCGAATCGGCGTTCGCCGACGCCCCGGTGACCGACGGCCAGCCGGCCACCGGCGTCGAGGTCTCGGCCAGCGGGAGCAACCGCTGGGTGGTGGGCAACCTCGGGGCGATGCCGACCACCACCATCGACTACGCCACCTACAGCGCGGTGGGCTGGACGATCGTCGCCGACACCGGCGGCACCACCTTCACCAACGACGGCACCGGGCACGGCATGTTCGTCAGCACCGACCGGGTCGACTTCTTCTGAGCTGGGTCCGACTGTCTCGCTCCTCCTCCGCCGCGGGCCGCGGCGGCATCGTCGACTCGACCACTAGGATCGATACCCGTGGCGCGTAATGGATCCCCCGGCAACCCGGACGAGTACCCCGCAGGTGACCCCACCCAGTACGCCGACTACGGCGGCGCGGGCCGCTCCGGCGGGCAGGCCTACAGCGAGTACACCACTGGACAGAGCTACGAATACGCCGATCAGGGCTATGAGCAGCCGCCCACCGGATATCGCCAGCCGCCCACCGGGTATCACCAGCCGGCGACCGGATACGACCAGCCGTCCGAGGCTCCGCCACCCGCACCGTGGCATCACCGGCCGGTCGTGCTGGTCGGCCTGGGGGTGCTGACCGCCGCGGTGCTGGCATTGCTGGTCTACGCCGTGGTGAAGTTCAACGATGCGGGGTCTTCGACCGCACCGGTGAATCCGGCGAGCACCACCGCCACCACATCGGCGGCGCCGAACACCACCCACGAAACCGGGCTGCTGCCGCCCACCACTCACGAGACGGGGCTGCTTCCGCCGACCACCCACGAAACCGGGCTGCTGCCGCCCACTACTCACGAGACGGGGCTGCTTCCGCCGACCACTCATGAGACCGGGCTGCTGCCGCCCACCGAAACCGAGACGCCGGCTGCGACAACCACCGAGGCCCCGGTCACGACGACCAGCACCGAGCCCTCGGTCACCACAGTCACCGAAACCACCACGAAGCGGCTGTTCCCGACGCTGCCGCTGCCCACCCGGACGGCGCCGACGCTGTACGAGCCTGCCCCGGGCGGGTAGCCGACGTTCTCCTAACGCCCAGTGTGTGGGCTATGCACGCATCGCAGCCGGCGGTTTCATGCGGTGGATGCAACACATCTTCTGAATTGAGGTGTTGCGA
>CAYPTG010000083.1:0-5695 GCA_964413455.1 uncultured Mycobacterium sp.
GAGGCGTCGCTGGCCAAGGCCGCCAAGGCCCCGGTCAGCTCGGTGCCGGTGGGTTACATGCAGGCCCAGCACATCCGCGGCCACCTCACCCAGCAGGAACAGGGCCTGGACTACTCGCGGCTGATGGTGGTCAGCTGCGATGCGCCGGGGCAGTGCGACATCCGCGCGATGACCTACGTCGTCAACGCGCACCTGCGCCGGCAAGACACCTACCGCAGCTGGTTCGAATGCGGCGACGACGGTCAGGTGATCCGACACGAGATCGAAGACCCCAAGGACATCGAGTTCACCCCCACCGAACACGGGGTGCTGCCGGTGACCGAGCTGCGCGACCTAGTGGCCAACATCCCCGATCCGCTGAACTGGGACTGCTTCCGGTTCGGCATCATCCAGGGCGAGGACAGCTTCACCTACTTCGCCAGCATCGACCACGTGCACGTCGACGCGATGATCGTCGGCGTCACGCTGATGGAGTTCTTCATGATGTACTCCGCGCTGGTCGCCGGCGGTGCGCCGCTGGAGCTGCCGCCGGCCGGCAGCTACGCCGAGTTCTGCGAGCGGCAGTACGCCTACACCTCGGCGCTGACCCCGGAGTCCCCCGAGGTGCGGGCCTGGACCGAGTTCGCCAAGGCCAACGGCAACAGCCTGCCCGGCTTTCCACTGCCGCTGGGTGACCCGTCGGTGCGCTGGGAATCAGCCATGCTGACCCAGTCAATGCTGGACCGCGAGCAGATGGTCCGGTTCGAAAACGCGTGTACCTCGGGCGGAGCCAGGTTCGTCGGCGGAGTGCTGGCCTGCATCGCGCTGTGCCAGCATGAGTTGACCGGCGCCGACTGCTACTACGGGCTGACCCCGCGAGACACCCGCCGCGACGCCACCGACGCGCTGACCCAGGGCTGGTACACCGGCCTGATCCCGGTCACCGTGCCGATCGGCGGCGAGTCGTTCGCCGACGCCGCGCTGGCCGCGCAGACGTCGTTCGACTCCAACAAGGCGATGGCCGAGCTGCCGTTCGACCGGGTCATCGAGCTGGAGCCGGCGCTGACCGGACCGCCGCCCAACTTCCCGGTGGTGAACTTCCTGGACGCCGGCACCGCGCCGCTGTCAGCGCTGCTGACCGCCGAACTCGGCGACCTGAACGTCGGGGTGTACAGCGACGGCCGGTACTCCTACCAGCTGTCCATCTACGTGGCGCGGGTTGAGGAACAGACCGCGGTCACCGTGATGTACCCGGACAACCCGGAGGCGCTGGCGTCGGTGCAGCGCTACCTCGAAGTGCTCAAGTCGGTATTTGAACGCATTGCCGAACAAGGCCACTGGCGTGACGTGGCTTGACCTGACGGGCGTCGTGCTGCGGTGAGCAAATCCACCGGCGGCGGCTTCTTTGGGTGGCTCGGACAGCTGATCGTGCGCTGGCCGTGGGCGGTCATCGCGCTGTGGATCGCGCTCGCGGCAGTGGTCTCCACCCAGGTGCCGCCGCTGGCCGAGATGTCTCAACGCAACCCGGTGGCGCTGCTGCCCGCCGACGCCCCGTCGGCACAGGCCACCAAGCAGATGACCGACGCCTTCAAAGACTCCGGCGCCGAGAACATCCTGGTGGTGCTGCTCATCAACAACAAGGGGCTGGACAGCTCCGATGAGGCGGTCTACCGCCGGCTGGTGGACCGGCTGCGCGCAGACCCCGCCGACGTGGTGATGCTGCAGGACTTCATCAGCGCCCCGCCGCTGCGCGAAGCGCTGGTCAGCAAGGACGGCCAGGCCTGGATTCTGCCGGTCGGGCTGGCCGGTGAGCTCGGAACGCCCAAGGCCTACAACGCCTACCTGACGGTGACCGGCCTGATCCACGACACCTTGAAAGGCAGCACGCTGACGGCCCGGATGACCGGTCCGGCGGCTACCGTCGCAGACTTGACCGTCGCCGGAGCCCGCGACCGGCTGCCCATCGAAGGGGCCATCGCGGTGCTGCTGCTGCTGATCCTGGCCGTGGTGTACCGCAACCCGATCACCATGCTGCTCCCGTTGCTGACCATCGGCGCATCGCTGGTCGTTGCCCAGGGGCTGATCTCCGCGGTCTCGCTGCACTCCGGGCTGCCGATCTCCAATCAGGCGATCGTGCTGCTCAGCGCGATGATCGCCGGAGCCGGCACCGACTACGCGGTCTTCCTGATCAGCCGCTACCACGACTACGTGCGCCGCGGCGAGGACAGCGATGCGGCGCTGCGGCGGGCGCTGCCGTCCATTGGCAAGGTGATCGCCGCCTCGGCGGCCACCGTCGGCGTCACCTTCCTGGGCATGGGGTTCGCCAAACTCGGCCTGTTCTCCACCACCGGCCTGGCGTTGGCCATGGGTATCGGGACGGCGTTTTTGGGTGCGATCACGCTGCTGCCGGCGGTCATCGCCCTGGTCGGTCGCCGCGGCTGGATCAAGCCACGAGCCGAGCTGGCCGCGCCGTTCTGGCGCCGGATGGGCATCCGGGTGGTCCGCCGGCCGCGCACCTACCTGGCCGCCAGCCTGGCGATGCTGCTGGCCTTGGCCGCCTGTGCCGGCCTGGTCCGTTACAACTACGACGACCGCAAGGTGCTGCCCGCAGCGATGGAAAGTTCGCTCGGTTACGCGCTGCTGGACCGGCATTTCGAGTCCAACCAGACCATCCCGCAGTATCTGATCATCGAGTCGCCGCGTGACCTGCGCTCGGCGCGAGCGCTGGCCGACCTGGACCAGATGGCCGAGCGGATCAGCCAGATCCCCGGGGTGCATGCGGTGCGCGGGGTGACCCGGCCCAGCGGCAGCACCATCCCGCAGGCCCGAGCGACGTATCAGGCCGGTGAGGTCGGCAGCCAGCTGGCCGACGCCTCCGGCATGATCGCCGACCGCTCCAGCGACCTGTATCGGCTGTCCTCGGGTGCCGGGCAGCTCGCCACGAGCCTCGGTGACGTGCAGGGCGAGGTCACCACCGCGGCCGGCAACGTGGCCAGCATCATCGATGCGTTGGCCTACATTCAGGACCTGGCCGGCGGGGAGAAGACGTTCGAGGACATCGACAAAGCCGCCCGGCTGGTCGACGGCTTACGAATGCTGGGTGAGTATCTCCAGGTTCGCTTCGCCGGGGTCACCTACAGCCTGGACTGGATCGACCCGGTGGTCATCGCCCTGGACACCAGCCCGTACTGCAATGCCAACCCGGTGTGCGTCGGAGCCCGGATCATGTTTCACCGGGTCCAGGACGCCCGTAACGCCGGTGCCTTCGACGGGATGCTGCGGCTGTCCGAGCAGCTGATGTCGGCCAAGCCCACCCAAAGCATCTCTTACACGGTGACCAGCCTGGCGGCGTCGCTCAAGCGGGTGGTGATGGCGTTGCGTGCGCTGGGGGTGTACGACGCCGGGACCGCCCGGGCGCAGCTGTACTACGTGCAGGACGGCGCCGACCGGTTGGCCAGTGCCAGCCGCCAGGTCGCCGACGGGGTGGACCTGATCGTCGGCGAAACCAAGAAGGTGGGCTCCGGTCTGGACACCGCGTCGTCGTTCCTGCTGGAGATGAGCCGGGACGCCTCCGCGCCGTCGATGGCCGGTTTCAACATCCCGCCGCAGGTGCTCAGTTCCGATGACTTCCGTAAGGCCTCACAGGTTTTCGTGTCACCGGACGGCCGTACCGTGCGCTTCCTGATCCAGACCGACCTCAACCCGTTCAGCACCGAGGCGATGGATCAGGTGAACGCCATCCTGGACGTCGCCAAGGGGGCGCTGCCCAACACCATGCTGCGCGACGCGAAGGTGTCGATGTCGGGATACCCGGTGACGCTTCGGGATACCCGTGACTACTACAACCGGGACCTGCGGCTGATCATCGGCATCACGGTGCTGGTGGTGCTGTCCATCCTCATCGTCCTGCTGCGCGCGATCATCGCGCCGCTGTACCTGGTCGGCTCGGTGATCCTGTCCTACCTGTCGGCGGTGGGGCTGGGAGTCCTGATCTTCCAGTACGGGC
This sequence comes from uncultured Mycobacterium sp., assembly GCA_964413455.1. Lineage (GTDB taxonomy): Bacteria > Actinomycetota > Actinomycetes > Mycobacteriales > Mycobacteriaceae > Mycobacterium. The sequence continues at coordinate 3,986 of CAYPTG010000083.1, forward strand.
TGCATCAGGAATTGCATTGGAGCGTACCGGGATTGACGTTCGTGGTACTGGTGGCGGTTGGCGCGGACTACAACATGCTGATCGCCTCACGGCTGCGCGACGAGTCCGGGGTGGGCCACCGGCTCGGCGTGATACGCACCGTGCAGTCCACCGGAGGTGTGATCACCGCGGCCGGGCTGATCTTCGCGGCGTCGATGTTCGGACTGCTGTTCTCCAGCATCAGCACCATTGTGCAGGCGGGTGCGGTGATCGGGATGGGCATCCTGCTCGACACGGTGGTGGTGCGCACCGTCACGGTGCCGGCGATCGCGACCCTGCTGGGCCGGTTCAGCTGGTGGCCCGCCAAAGTCCGGCCCAAGCCGCCGGTGATTCGGGAGGAACCCCGGCCGACGGTCTTCGACGCGGTTTCCGATTAGCCTGTCTCGCTCCTCCTCCGCCGCTCACGCGCCGGCATCGTCGACTCGACGGGCCTGATTGTCTCGCTCCTCCTCCGGCGCTCACGCGCCGGCATCGTCGACTTGACGTTAGCCGGTAAACGCGCCCAGCAGGTCGCGCGCCTGGGCGAACCCGTCGAGGATGCTGTCCCGGGTTTCCGCGTCCAGGCTGGCGATCGGGTCCATACCGTTGACCGGGTCCACCGAGACCGGACGGTTGTTCGGGTCGTCGTAGCGGGAGTAGCCGGCGTCGATGATCGGCTGCAACGCACCGTCGAGCATGTCCACCGACCAGTCCGGGGCGCCCAGGTAGCGCAGCGGCAGGGTCAGCGGCAGGTGGTTGACCGGGATCAGGAACGACGTCTCGGTTGCCCCCTTGGAGTTCGCCACGGTCCGGACGTTTTGCGGCGGAACGATATCCGGGCTGGTGAACGCCGTCGGGGTGTGCACGATCGCCGCTCCGGCGATGGCGTTGACGACGGAGAACGGGTTCCCGGGTCGATCCGGGAAGTCGGCCAACCCGTCATAGGTGGCGGTCACCCGGTTGGAGTCGTATTGGCTCTCGACGTCGGGGGGCATGGTGTAGTCGATCAGCGGGATGTACTCGCCTGGAGCGAAGATGCCGGCCAGGAAGCTTTTCCCGAATCCGTGCTTGCTGGTGGGGTCACCGATGGTGGTGAAGGTCAGCTCACTCGGTGCCGGGGCGTTCGGGTCACCCGCCAGGCGGGCCTGTTCGGTATCCAGGGCCAGGGTGCCCTGGGACAGGCCGACGGCGGCCGCAGGGGTGCCGCGGCCGTTCCAGATCGCGGTGTCCAGGCTGTTGGCGGCTTGCTGGACGGCCTCACCGATGGTGACGTCGTCCACCGGACCGGCCGGCCGGACGGCTTCGGGCATCCAGCTGAACGGCGCACCGGCGGGATAGTCGATCAATTCACGATGTGACCCCGGGAAATATTCGGCCCCGGCCCGCATGGTGTAGTCGTACCAGGGAACCTGGGGAGCGCGGGCTCCGCCGAGGGCGTACACGACCGGCGCGTTAGACCCCGCCACCACCGGCGACGGCGCCGGGTAGGGAACCTCGGCGGCGTAGATGCCGTTCCACGGCCGGGGGGTGGGATCGTCCGGCATCGCGGGGTCGGCCGAGGCCATACCGGTGCCCAGGCCCCCTGAGGCTCCCACGACGCCCAGCGACAGCAGACCGGCGATCAGTCGTCTCATCGGACCCCTTCCCTACGCAACGTCACGGTACTCCACCTTGACCGGCGATGCCGGTGCC
>CAYPTG010000083.1:5795-8970 GCA_964413455.1 uncultured Mycobacterium sp.
GCTCGCTGCGCTGCGCCGCATCGTCACCCGGCTAGACCGTCGCCAGGCCGATGCCCAGCAGCACCGAACCGATGATCGCCAGGGCCGCCGCCAGCGCCTTGCCGCGGTGCGCGGAGAACCAGCCGTTGAGCCGGGCCATCGCGGCCCTAGTCGCCTGCGGGGCGAACAGATAGCCGATCAGCGGGATCTCCACCAGTGCGAACGCCACCACGTTGAACATCAGCAGCGCGCCGAGTTGCTGGGCCGGCGGTGCGCCGGAAGTCAGGATCACCGCCAGGGCGGCCAGATAGTCCACCGACGGCAGTGCGATACCCAGGCCGGCGACCCCGGCCACCCACGGGCTGCGAGAGCGCATCAGCTGCCGCGCCTGCCGGGTCAGCCGGCTCGGTTGCCGGCTATCGGTGGCGCCTGCTGTGCGTCCATCTCGGTGCGGCCGGCGTAGCCCCGCGACGACCAGCACCGCCGCCGCCAGCAGCGCGATCAGTCCCATCACGATCTGCACCTTCGGCAGCGTGACCTGCGCCGAACCCACCGCCGATCGCAGACCGAACAGCACCGCGGCCCCGACCGCCATCCCCATTAGGAACCCGCCGCACAGAAACGCCAGCAGGTCGGTGATCGGCCGCGGGCGGTTGAGCAACAGCACCGTCATACCCAGCCGGAACGGTTCGGTGCTGACGGCCAGCGCCATGAGCAAGACGGTGAGCCACATGGGCGGTCGCCGCCGTGGCGGCTAGCTGTCCAGGCGGGTGAATTGCTGCGCCCGGTACAGGTCAGCGCAGGAGGACCGGCGGATCTTGCCGCTGGTGGTGATCGGCAGCGATCCGGGGGCCACCAGCACCACGTCGGCAGCGGTCAGTCCGTGCGCCCGGGAGATCGCCGCGATGATGTCGTTCTTGACCGCCTCGAACGGGTCGGTGGCACTTTCGTCTCCGTCGGTTGCTTCGTCGCTTTGACCGCGCGGCTTCTTGTATTCGACGATCACGACCAGCTTTTCGGTCTGCCCGGAGGTCACCGCGATGGCCGCGGACCGGCCCCGACTGATTTCGCCGACGGTGCCCTCAATGTCGTCCGGGTAGTGGTTGCGGCCCCGGACGATCAGCATGTCCTTCATCCGGCCGACGATGTACATCTCGTCGTCGTAGGTGAAACCCAAGTCACCGGTGCGCAGCCAGGGGCCTTCCGGGGTGCCCGGCGACGGGTTGGGCAGCACGCCGCCGAACGTCCGCTCGGTCTCCTCCGGCTTGTGCCAGTACCCGGCCGAGACGTTGGCGCCGTGCATCCAGATCTCGCCGACGGTATCGGCCGGTGACTCGATCAGAGTGTCCGGGTCGATGATGCGCAGCACCGGGGACTGCGGGGTGCCGTAGCTGACCAGTGCGCTGCCGCCCGGCGCGGCCACCGGTACCGCCTTGCCGGCCGAGAGGGCGTCGACGTCGAAGTTCACCGTCTTCGGGCCGCCCCCGACGGTACGGGTCGCGCCGTAGACCACCCCTTCGGCCAGCCCGTAGGACGGCCGGTAGGCGTCCTCCCGGAAGCCGAACGGCGCGAAGCGGGTGGCGAACCGCTTCAACGTCTTGGGGTCGATCCGCTCGGCGCCGCTGATCAGGCCGTCGACGTTGCCCAGGTCGAGTCCGGCCAGATCGTCGTCGGTGGTTTTGGCCGCGGCCAACTCGAACGCGAAATTGGGTGCCGCCGACCAACAATGGCTGTGCGAGGCCATCGCCCGAACCCAGCGGGCCGGGCGCTGCAGGAAGGCCAGCGGGCTACTCAGGTGGCTCGGATAGCCGCCGAGGATCGGTGTGACGACCGCGAACACCAAGCCCATGTCGTGGTAGAACGGCAGCCAGGACACGATCGTGGTGCCGGGCGGGACAACCCCATTGGTCGGGCCGAAGTAGTCGGCCATCAGCTGGCGGAAATTCGTGTACAGGTTCTCGTGGCTGATGATCACCCCGGCCGGCACCCGGGTGGAGCCCGACGTGTATTGCAGGTAGGCGATGCTCGGCAGCTCGCGACGGCTGCTGCCGCCAGCCGGGCGGACCTCGGGGTCCAGGGTGTCCACCGCCACGACAGTGGGCGCCGCGCAGCCATCGCCGCGGTCGGTGTACTCGCCGACCGTCTCGATGAGGGCCGAGGTGGTCAGCACCACGGCCGGGGCGGTGTCGGCCATCACCGCGTTGATCCGCTCGTCGTGTGCGCCGGGGTAGGGCGCCGACAGCGGCACCGCGATATAGCCGGCCAGCATCGACCCCAAAAAGCCGACGATGTAGTCCAGGCCCTGGGGCGCCAGGATCACCGCCCGGTCGCCGGGCTCGCCGTGGCCGCTGATCGAGCGGGCCAGGTGGTTGACCCGCCGGTAGAGCTGCGACCAGGTGAGAGTTTCGGTCACCCCGTCCCAGTCGGCGTCGTAGTCGGTGAACGTAAAAGCGACGTCATCGGGTTGCAAGCTGGCGCGCTCGCGCAGCGTGGACAGAACGGGCGCCTCGGACACGGAGGTAGATTACCGCCATCATGGACGCCGGGACGAACCTGAACCCGTCGATGCTGCGGGAGGCTTTCAGCCACGTCCCCTCGGGGGTGGTGGCGATCGCCGCCGAGGCCGACGGGGTCCGACTGGGGATGGCCGCGAGCACCTTTGTCCCGGTGTCGCTGGAGCCGCCGCTGGTGTCGTTCTGCGTGCAGAACACCTCACAGACCTGGCCGCGGCTGCGGAGTCTGCCGGCGCTGGGGATCAGCGTTCTCGGAGAAAGCCACCGCGACGCGGTGCGGGTGCTGGCCGACAAACGCGGCGACCGGTTCGCCGGGCTGCAGACGGTGTCGGCGGATTCCGGCGCGGTGTTTATCCGGGACACCGCGCTATGGCTGGAGAGTGCGGTGGAGCAGCTGGTACCGGCGGGGGATCACACCATCGTGATCATGCGCATTATCGGCGTCACGCTGCACGACGAGATCTCACCGATTGTGTTCCACCGCAGCGCTTTTCGCGAGCTGGGCTAGCGCGTTACTTACTTACTTACTTACCTCGTCTGAACAATTTGTCCCCGAGCCAGACGACTGGGTCGTACTTGCGGTCGGCGACGCGTTCCTTCATCGGGATCAGCGCGTTGTCGGTGATCTTGATGTGCTCCGGGCACACCTCGGTGCAGCACTTGGTGATGTTGCAGTAGCCCAG
>CAYPTG010000084.1:0-8898 GCA_964413455.1 uncultured Mycobacterium sp.
AGCCTGATTCCGCCGAAGATGTAGTGCGTCACCAGGTTTCCGACGAACGCCAGGAACAACGCCACGAACAGGAACGTCAGCACCAGCCGGTAGAACGGCAGCTGGAAGGCGTAGAAGCCGAGGTCTCGGCCGAACTGCGGGTCGGCGATACCGAACGCCCCGCCATGCAGGAACAGCTGGATCCGCGGCCAGTAGCTTTGCGCCACCAGCCCGGCCAGGATGCCGATCATCGCGGGCACCCCGAAGCCGAACATGGTCAGCCGGCCCATCACCGCCATCCGGTAGCGGGCCACCGGATCGTTGGGCCCGGCCGACGGCACGAACACCGGCCGGGTGCGGTAGGCCAGCGCCAGCCCGGCGCAGATGATGGCGCCGACCAGCACGGCGGCCACCAGGAAGACGATCAGCCGGGTGAACAGCACGGTGGTGAACACCGACCGGTAGCCCAGCTCGCCGAACCACAGCCAGTCGACGTAGGTGTCGATGAATCGCGGGCCGACCATCAGCACCGCGAACGCGGCGGCAGCCGCACCGACCATGAAGCGGCCGCGTCGGCTCAGCGCCGGCATTCGGGCGGGCGGGCGGACGCTCACACTCGTCCCCCTCGACAGTTCACGGCCACAACCTTACGCATCTCCTGGGCGCATCGCCGTCGGGTTAGCACACCGGCGGGCTGCCACCCGAGGTCAGAGCATTCAGCGCGTCGATGGTTTGGTGCAGGTCAGCGGCCTTGATCAGCTGCATGTTATTGCCCGGGGCGGTGCGGGCCTCGTCGCAGTTGTCCGACGGGACCAGAAACACCGTCGCCCCGGCATCCTGCGCGCTGGACATCTTGTGGGTGATGCCGCCGATCGGGCCGACGGTGCCGTCGGCGCCGATGCTTCCGGTGCCGGCGATGAACTTGGACCCGTTGAGCTCACCGGTGGTCAGCTTGTCGACCACCGCCAGGCTGAACATCAGGCCGGCCGACGGGCCGCCGATATTGGCCAGGTTGAACTCGACGGCGAACGGCGCCCACGGGGCGTCCTGCACCGACACGCCCAGGTAGCCGAATTCGCGGTCGTCGTTGTGCCCCAAGGTGATTCGCGCGGTGCCCGGCGGGGCGTTCTTGCGGCGGTAGTCCACGGCGATCTCCTGACCGGGCTTAGTGGCCTTGAGCAGCGTGGTGAACTCTTCGACGGTGGGCACCTTGGTGCCGTTGACCGCGTCGATGGCGTCCCCGGCCTGCAACGCGCCCTGCGACGGGCCCGGGTCGTTGACCTGCCCCACGGTGACGGCCTTGGGGTATTTCAGATAGTTCAGCGCGGCGTATTGGGCGTTGTCCTCGGAGCGCTGAAAGTCGGCGTTCTGCGATTTCTCGATGTCGTCGCGGCTCTTCTCCGGCGGGAAGACCAGGTCGCGGGGAATGAGCTGGTCTTCGCCGGAGGCCCAGAACGCCAGCGCCTGGCCCAGGGTCAGGCCGTCGCGCTGGGAGACGGTGGTCATGTTGAGATGCCCGGCGGTGGGCTTGACCGGGGTGCCTTCGATGGCCACCACCGGCTTGCCCTCGAACTCACCAAGGGTGTCGAACGTCGGGCCGGGCCCGATGGCGACGTAGGGCACCGGAACGACGGCCAGCAGCACACCGAACACCACGATCGGCACCAAGGCGACCGCCAGCGTCAGAATCCGCCTATTCATCCCCGCAAGGGTAGACCGCGCCTCGCTTGGGATGGGTACGGTAAAGGGTATGGCTGACGTGCCGTTCGGTTTCTCTGCCGGCGACGACCCTGACAAGGGCCAAGACCCAGGCGAACACGGCCACGATCCGCACGCGTCGAACCCGTTCGGGATCGGCGGCGGCGACTTCAAGCCGTCCGACCTGGGCCAGATCTTCACCCGGCTGGGTGAGATGTTCAGTGGCGCCGGGCACGCGATGGCCGGCGGCACCGGGGCCGGGCCGGTGAACTACGACCTGGCCCGCAAGCTGGCGGCCAGTTCCATCGGGTTCACCGCGCCGGTATCGGAGTCGACGGCCAAGGCGGTGACCGATGCGGTGCACCTGGCCGACACCTGGCTGGACGGCGCCACCGCGCTGCCGGCCGGGGCGTCGCGCACCGCGGCGTGGACCCCGCAGGACTGGGTGGACAACACCATGAACACCTGGAAGCGGCTGTGCGACCCGATGGCCGGCCAGATTTCGACGGTGTGGTCGGCCGCGCTGCCCGAGGAGGCCAAGGCGATGGCCGGGCCGCTGATGGCGATGATGACCCAGATGGGCAGCATGGCGTTCGGCTCGCAGCTGGGCCAGGCGCTGGGCCGGCTGTCACGAGAAGTGTTGACCTCCACCGACATTGGGCTTCCACTTGGCTCCACCGGGGTGGCAGCGCTGATGCCGGCCGCCATCGAAGACCTCTCCGAGGGCCTGGAGCAGCCCCGCAGCGAGATCATGACGTTTCTGGCCGCCCGGGAGGCGGCGCATCACCGGCTGTTCAGCCATGTGCCGTGGCTGTCGGGACAGCTGCTCGGCGCGGTCGAGGCCTACGCCAAGGGCGTGAAGGTGGACATGAGCGGCATCGAGGAGATGGCCGCCGGGTTCAACCCGGCCTCGCTGACCGACATGTCGGCGATGGAAGAGCTGCTGTCCAAAGGCATGTTCGAGCCCAAGGACACCCCGGAACAGACCGCCGCGCTGGAGCGGCTGGAAACCCTGCTGGCGCTGGTCGAGGGCTGGGTGTCCACCGTGGTGACCGGCGCGCTGGGCGACCGGATTCCGGGGACCGCCGCGCTCAGTGAGATGCTGCGCCGCCGGCGCGCCACCGCCGGGCCGGCCGAGCAGACCTTCGCCACCCTGGTGGGCCTGGAGCTGCGGCCGCGCAAGATGCGGGAGGCCACCGTGCTGTGGGAGCGGCTCACCGACGCGGCCGGCATCGACGCCCGCGACGCGGTGTGGCAGCACCCCGACCTGCTGCCGTCGGCGGCCGATCTGGACGAGCCGGCCGCGTTCATCGACCGGGTGGTCGGCGGGGACGTCAGCGGCATCAACATCGACGCGGCGTTCGCCGAGTTCGAAAAGGATCTCCAGGGCGGCGACTCGGGCGGGTCAGGCTCCAGCGACCCGGACGCGGCCGGCGGTTCCGCTGGCACCGACGGGCCTGTGGATAGCTGAAACGCGACGGCGCCCATCGGTGACACAGTCACCGCATGCGATACGCACTCGACCCGTCGTTGCCGGTATTACTGCGCCCGGACGGCGCCGTGCAGGTGGGCTGGGATCCGCGCCGGGCGGTATTGGTCCGTCCGCCCGCAGGTGTGACGCCCGGCGGCCTGGCCACGGTGCTGCGCGGGTTGACGACGCCGATGTCGGCGCACGATCTGCGTCAGCTGGCCGGCGCGCACGGGCTGGTCGATGCAGGCGATTGTGAGCGGCTGCGCGGCGAACTGGTCGCCGCCGGGGTGCTGCGTCCGGTGGGCGACGACGGCGGGCGGCGCGGCGGCCGCGGGCTGTCGGTCCGAGTGCACGGCCGCGGGCCGCTCTCCGAGCTGCTGACCGAGGGCCTGCGCTGTTCGGGGGCACGGGTCGGGCAGACCAGCCACGGCAACGCCGCCGGCGCGGCGGCCAGGGTGGACCTGGTGGTGCTGGCCGACACGCTGGCCGCCGACCCGCGGATGGTGCGCGAGTTGCACAGCGCCGGTGTGCCGCACCTGCCGGTGCGGGTGCGCGACGGCGCCGGGGTGGTGGGCCCGCTGGTAATCCCCGGGCTGAGCAGTTGTCTGTGCTGCGCCGATCTGCACCGCACCGACCGCGACCCGGCCTGGCCGGCGCTGGCCGCCCAACTGCGCGAGGTGGTGGGCTGCGCCGACCGGCCGACGCTGCTGGCCACCGCGGCGCTGGCGCTGGGGCAGTTGCAGCAGATCATCGTGGCGGTGCGTGACTGCGGCTCGCCGGCCGGACCGGTGGAGTCCCCTGGGCCGGCGGGATCGGCTCCCCCGGAGCCGGCGACGTTGAACGCCACCCTCGAGGTCGACGTCGCCACCCACACCATCTTGGCGCGGCGCTGGCCGCGACACCCGTTGTGCGGTTGTTGGCCTGGACAATGAGCGCACAGGTGCGTCGGGGATGATGGTGCGGTGGCCGATGACATCAAGCGCGGAAGTGCCCGTCGTAACGCCAAGCTAGCCAGCATTCCGGTCGGCATCGCGGGCTGGGCCGCGGTCGGCGCCGCCAAGCGGCTGACCGGAAAGTCCAAGGACGAGGTCAACGCCGAACTCATGGACCGGGCCGCCAACCAGCTGTTTTCCGTGCTGGGTGAGCTCAAGGGCGGGGCCATGAAGGTGGGCCAGGCGCTGTCGGTACTGGAGGCCGCCGTCCCGGAGGAGTTCGGCGAGCCCTACCGGGAGGCGCTGACCAAGCTGCAGAAGGACGCCCCGCCGCTGTCGGCGGCCAAGGTGCACCGGGTGCTCGACGGGCAGCTGGGAACCGCGTGGCGGGAGCGGTTCAGCGAGTTCGACGACGATCCGGTGGCCTCGGCCAGCATCGGGCAGGTGCACCACGGGGTGTGGCGCGACGGCCGCGAGGTGGCCGTCAAGATCCAGTACCCGGGAGCCGACGAGGCGCTGCGCGCGGACCTGAAGACCATGCGCCGGCTCACCAGTGTGCTCAAGCAGCTGACCCCGGGCGCGGATGTGCAGGGGGTGGTCGACGAGCTGGTCGAGCGCACCGAGATGGAGCTGGATTACCGGCTGGAGGCCAACAACCAGCGGGCGTTCGCCAAGGCGTATGAGGGCCACCCGCACTTCGCGATACCGCATGTCGTCGGCAGCGCACCGAAGGTGATCGTCAGCGAATGGATCGACGGCAAACCGATGTCGGAGATCATCCGGGACGGGTCGCGCCATGAGCGCGATGTCTGCGGCACAAGGCTTTTCGAGCTCACCTTTGACGCGCCGGCCCGCGTGGGCATGATGCACGGCGACGCGCACCCCGGCAATTTCATGCTGCTGCCCGACGACCGCCTGGCGGTGATCGACTTCGGTGCGGTGGCCCCGCTGCCTGAGGGTCTGCCGGTGGAGATGGGCATGATGATCCGGCTGGCCCAGGACAAGCAGTACGACCTGCTGTTTCCGGCTATGGAGAAGGTGGGCTTCATCCGCAAGGGCGAGCAGCTGTCCATGGCCGACGTCGACGAGATGCTGGCCCAGTACGTCGAACCGGTGCAGGTCCCGGTGTTCCACTACAGCCGCAAGTGGTTGCAGCGGCACGCCGCGGCCAATATGGAACGCACCCCGCAGAACCTCAAGATGGCCCGGCAGATGGACCTGCCGGCGAACCTGGCGATCCCGTTGCGGGTGATCGCCTCAACCGTCGCGATCTCCGCGCAGTTGGATTGCCATGTGCCGGTTCGGGAAATGGCACAGCAGCTCATTCCCGGGTATGCCGAATGAGCCGACGCCTGGTCGGCGGTGTGCTGGTGGCACTGCTCAGCGCCGTGCTGCTGATCCTGATCTGGCCGGTGTTCGGCAACCTGTGGTGGCTGAGCGTCGTGGCGTTCGTGCCGATGTACGTGGCGCAGTACCGGGTGCTGCCGCGGCGGCGCAGCGCGCTGGCGGTGGCGATCGCATTCGGCGCCTACTACTTCGCCGGGTTCCACAATGCCGGTACGACGTCGTTGTGGATCGCGGCGATCGGGATCGGTGTCGGTGCGGCGGTGCTCGGCTACCTGATCGGAATGTTCTTGCGGCCGTTCACCGAACGGACCGGCTACCGCTGGTTCATCGTCACGCTTCCGCTGCTCTGGGTGACCATCGACCTGTTCCTGAAGAACAACAAGTTCCTCGGCTCGCACATGTGGCTTGGCCACCGGTTGGCCCCGGCACCTGAGCTGGTGCAGCCGGTCAGCATCACCGGGACGCCTGCGCTGAGCCTGCTGCTTCATGTGGTGAATGCGGCGCTGGCGCTGGTGCTGATCGCGCTGATCGACCGGGCCCGCCCGGGGCTGGCCACCGTCGGTGTTGCCGGCCCGACGCTGCGGTGGTCGGTAATGATTTCGGTTGCGGCGGTGGCGATCTGGGTGATCGTCAGCCTGCTGCTGTTCCGCGAGGTGCCGCACCCGATCCAGCCGGGAGGCGACGGGGCGGTGCCGTGGACGGAGAACGCCCCGCTGCGCGGCATGCCGTTCCAGCTGCTGGTGTACGCGGCGACGGTGCTGCTGGTCGGGACGATGGAAGTGTCCTGGCGTCGACGCAAAGCACACGTCGCGCGACGATCAAGCGGCGGCACGCCGCGATGAGGAGCGCGACCATCGAGTCCAGGCGCACTTAGGCCGCAACCCCTTTGCGCGGTCGCCCGCGAGGTCGCTTGCGGGCCAATACCATTCCGCGGTCCAGGATCTCTCCACCCCACACACCCCACGGCTCAGCGCGGTCGAGCGCGGCGGTCAGGCATTGGCGCCGGATCGGGCATCCGCCGCACAGCGTCTTGGCCTGTTCGAGCTCGGCCGGGTCCTCGGCGAACCACAGGTCGGGGTCGGCTGCGTGGCACGGCAGCAAGGGTTGGTCGGGCCGGTCCAGCGTGGTCGGGGACATCGGGTTCACCTCTTCTCTATCGGACATGACAAAAAGGCCACGGACTTGTGTGTCCGTGGCCTGGGGTTTTGCGGGTTCGTCTAAATGACGCTCCAGTCCACGGACAAACGAGCGGCGGCGCTATGCGCGGCGGTAGCCAACATCAGCGAGCCTCTCTTCCGGTCTTGGAACGTCGCCCACGAGAGTAGTGCGCCGACCCGGCGTGCCACAACTGTTTTTTGACCAGCGGTTTTGGTGATATTCAGCCCGCCCGGGCGCGGACCAGTTCCAGGACGTCGGCGCCGAACTGTTCCAGCTTGCGGGCGCCGATACCCGGGATGGCGACCAGCGCGGCATCGTCGGTGGGCAGCGACTCGGCGATCGCGATGAGGGTGTTGTCGGTGAACACCACGTAGGCCGGGACGCTGAGTTCGCGGGCAGTCTTCAGCCGCCATTCCTTGAGCTGGCCGAGCAGATCCTCATCGATGTCCACCGCGCAGGTTTCACAGCGCCGCAACATGATTGCCTGGGTGGCGGTGAGCACTGCGTTGCACACCCGGCAGCGCGGCGTTGCGCCCCGCTGCCGGCGGGGCTGGTTGGCGCCCGGGGCGGGTGCGACACGGGTCTGCGGGGCGATCCCGTTGAGGAACCGGGACGGCTTACGGGATTGCCGTCCCCCGGCGGCACGGGCCAGCGCCCAGCTGAGCTCCAAATGCTTTCTCGCGCGGGTGATTCCGACGTAGAGCAGCCGCCGCTCCTCTTCGACGGCCTCACTTTCCGGGCCGTGGCTCAGCGCATGCGAGATGGGCAGGGTGCCGTCGGCCAGCCCGACCAGGAACACCGCATCCCATTCCAGGCCCTTGGCGGCGTGCAGCGAAGCCAGGGTGACGCCCTGCACGGTCGGTGGGTGGCGGGCGTCAGCGCGCACCCGCAGTTCGGCCACCAGCGACCGCAGGTCCAGGTCAGGGCGGGCCGCGACCTCCTCATCGACCAATTCGACCAAGGCGCTCAACGCTTCCCAGCGTTCCCGCGCCCGAACACCGGCCGGGGCTTCGGGGGTCAGCCCCAGGGGTTCCAGCAGAGTGCGCACCAGCTCCGGCAGGTTGTCCTCGATACCCCCGACCCGTTCCATCCCCGGGTCGCTTCGCTCCTGCCCGCCGGACCGGTCTGCGGCGCGCTGTAGCGCGACCAGCGCCTGGCGGATCTCCTGGCGGGAGAAGAAACCCTCTCCGCCGCGCACCTGGAACGGGATGCCGGCCTCGGTGAGCGCCGCCTCGTAGACCTCGGACTGGGCGTTGATCCGGTAGAGCACCGCGATCTCGGCGGCGGGCGTGCCGGATTCGACCAGCCGCTTGACCGCGCGGGCCACTCCGGCGGCTTCGGCGACCTCGTCGGGGTGTTCGTGGAACGCCGGCTCCGGGCCGGGCGGGCGCTGGCCGACCAGGTGCAGCTTGCTGCCCGCCATCCGGCCGCGGGCCGCGGCGATCACCCGGTTGGCCAGCGACACCACCTGCGGGGTGGAGCGGTAGTCCCGCTCCAGGCGCACCACGGTGGCCTCCGGGAACCTTCGGGAGAAGTCCAGCAGGTAGCGCGGCGAGGCGCCGGTGAAGGAGTAGATGGTCTGGTTGGCGTCACCGACGACGGTCAGGTCGTCCCGCTCGCCCAGCCAGGCGTCGAGCACCCGCTGTTGCAGCGGGGTGACGTCCTGGTACTCGTCGACGACGAAACACCGGTAGCGGTCCCGGAATTCGCCGGCCACCTGCGCGTCGTTCTCGATGGCGGCGGCGGTGTGCAGCAGCAGGTCGTCGAAATCGAGCATGGCCACGCCGTCGCGGTCGGCTTTGAGGGTTTCGTAGCCGGCGTAGACGGCGGACACCTTCTGCGCGTCCAGCGGGATGTCGCGGCCGGTTTCGGTGACCGCGGCGGCGTAGGTCTCCGGGGTGATCAGCGAGGCCTTGGCCCACTCGATTTCACCGGCCAGGTCGCGGACATCGTCGGTGGAGACCTGCAGCCGGCACCGGTTGGCGGCCTGCGCGACCACGGCGAACTTGCTGTCCATCAGCTGCCAGGCGGTGTTGCCGACCACCCGCGGCCAGAAGTACTGCAGCTGACGCCGTGCCGCAGCGTGGAAGGTCAGCGCCTGCACACCGGCCACCGGCACCCCGCTGTGCGCGGCGTCGAGGGCCCGCAGCCGGCCACGCATCTCGCCGGCGGCCCGGGAGGTGAACGTCACCGCCAGCACCTGGCCGGCGGCGACGTGACCGTCGGCCACCAGGTGCGCGATCCGGTGGGTGATGGTGCGGGTCTTACCGGTGCCCGCGCCGGCCAGCACGCACACCGGACCGCGGGCGGCCA
>CAYPTG010000085.1:0-8816 GCA_964413455.1 uncultured Mycobacterium sp.
GCTCCCGGTCCAGCAGCACCTCGGTGGACAGGTTGATCGGCTTGGGGAAGGTGCGCTTGACGTCGGTGAACCGTGTTTCGGTGCGGCCACTGGACATCGCCTGGTTCTGCAGCGGGCACTCACCGCCCTTGTCGCACACCGGGCAGTCCAGCGGATGGTTGATCAGCAGCAGCTCCATCACCCCGCGCTGCGCCTTTTCGGCTGCCGCGGAGGTGAATTGGGTGCGTACCACCATCCCTTCGGTAACGGTGGTGGTGCAGCTGGCCATCGGCTTGCGCTGCCCCTCGATGTCCACCAGGCACTGCCGGCACGCCCCGACCGGGTCGAGCAGCGGGTGGTCACAGAACCGGGGAATCTGCACACCGAGCAGCTCCGCCGCACGAATCACCAAGGTGCCCTTGGGAACCGACAATGTGGTGTCGTCGATGGTCACGGTGACCAGATCGGTGTCGGTGTGGGTTTGCGGGGCCTGCGTCATACCCCCACCCCCTCGGGGGCGGCCAGCATCGAGGCGCGCGGATCGAACGGGCAGCCACCGGACAGGTGGGCTTCATACTCGGCGCGGAAATACTGCAGCGAAGACATGATCGGTGAGGCCGCACCATCGCCCAACGCGCAGAACGACTTTCCCAGGATGGTGTCGGAGATGTCGAGCAGCTTGTCGAGGTCGTCTCGTTCGGCGCGCCCGGTCTCCAGTCGCTCGAAAATCTGCGCCAGCCAGTAGGTGCCCTCTCGGCAGGGCGTGCACTTGCCGCACGATTCGTGGGCGTAGAACCGCGTCCAGCGGCTCACCGCGCGCACCACACACGTCGTCTCGTCGAAGATCTGCAGCGCCTTGGTGCCCAGCATCGACCCGACCGAGGCCATACCCTCGTAGTCCAGTGGGACGTCGAGGTGTTCGGCGGTCAGCATCGGGGTCGACGAGCCGCCCGGGGTCCAGAACTTGAGCCGGTGGCCGGCCCGCACCCCACCGGCGCAGTCCAGCAGCTCGCGCAGCGTGACGCCCAGCGGAGCTTCGTACTGCCCGGGCCGGGTGACATGCCCGGACAGCGAATACAGGGTGAAACCCGGCGACTTCTCGGTACCCATCGACGTGAACCAGTCCGCGCCGTTGACCATGATCGGCGGCACGCTGGCAATGGACTCCACGTTGTTGACGACGGTCGGACAGGCGTACAGGCCGGCTACCGCCGGGAACGGGGGCCGCAGCCGGGGCTGGCCGCGCTGGCCCTCCAGCGAGTCCAGCAGCGCGGTCTCTTCACCACAGATATAGGCACCGGCTCCGACGTGCACGATCAGGTCCAGGTCGAAACCCGAGCCCAGGATATTGCGGCCCAGATAGCCGGCATCGTAGGCCTCGGCGACCGCGGCCTGCAGCCGGCGCAGTACCGGGACCACCTCACCGCGTAGGTAGATGAAGGCGTGCCGCGCCCGGATGGCGTAGGCCGCGATGATCGCGCCCTCCACCACGAAGTGCGGGGTGGTCAGCAGCAGCGGTATGTCCTTGCAGGTGCCCGGCTCGGACTCGTCAGCGTTGACCACGAGGTACTTCGGCTTGTCGACGTCCTGCGGGATGAACGACCACTTGGTGCCGGTGGGGAAGCCGGCGCCGCCGCGGCCGCGCAGCCCGGACTCCTTGATCTCGGCGATCACCGCGTCCGGGGTCATCCGCAGTGCCTTGCGCAGACCGGCGTACCCGTCATGGCGCAGATAGGTTTTCAGCGTCCACGGGTCCGGCTGATCCCAGAACCGGCTCAGCACCGGGGTCAGCATGTGCCCTCCCGGAACGCCCGCAGGCCGGCCAGGGTGGCATCGCCGGGCCCGCTGGTGTCGGCGGCCTCTGAGGTATCCGATTCCAGTCCGGCCAGCGTCCGCGCGGTCTGCCGGAACCGGCATAGCGGCGCCCCGCGGGTCGGTGTGACGGTCTGGCCGGCGCGCAGCGCGGCCACCAGTTCGGTTGCGCCAGAAGGTGTCTGGTTGTCGAAGAACTCCCAGTTCACCATCACCACCGGGGCATAGTCGCACGCGGCGTTGCATTCGATGTGCTCCAGGGTGATCATCCCGTCAGCGGTGGTCTGGCCGGGGTGCACACCGAGTTCGTCGACCAGGGTTTCCAGGATGGCGTCGCCACCCATGACCGCGCACAGCGTGTTGGTGCACACCCCGATCAGATAGTCACCGGTCGGAGTGCGCCGGTACATCGAATAGAAGGTCGCCACCGCGGTGACCTCGGCGGCGCTCAGATCCAATTGCCGTGCGCAGAAGTCGATTCCGGCCGCGGTCAGGTAGCCGTCCTGGGATTGCACCAGATGCAGCAGCGGTAGCAGCGCCGAGCGGGGCTGCGGGTAGCGGGCGACGATGGTGGCTGCGTCGGCGGCCAGTCGCTCCTCGACGTCCGGCGGGTAGGACTCCGGACCGCCGATCGGCGGTCCGGGCTCCTCGGGGCGCGGGCCCAACGTGAGGTCGACGCTCACCGGTCCACGCCTCTGCCCGATTGGGTCGACGCTCTTCGGGTTGTGACCCTCATCGGTCGACACCGCCCATCACCGGGTCGATGCTGGCCACCGCGGAAATCACATCCGCCACCATCCCGCCCTCGCACATCGCCGCCACCGCTTGCAGATTCGTGAAGCTGGGGTCGCGGTAATGCACCCGGTACGGGCGGGTGCCGCCGTCGGACACCATGTGCACCCCCAGCTCGCCGCGCGGGGATTCCACCGCGCTGTACACCTGCCCGGCCGGCACCCGGATGCCTTCGGTGACCAGCTTGAAGTGGTGGATCAGACCCTCCATCGAGCGGCCCATGATCCGGGCGATGTGCGCCGGCGAATTGCCCAACCCGTCGGGCCCCATCTCCAGATCCGCCGGCCAGGCCAGCTTCTTGTCCTCGATCATCACCGGGCCCGGGCCGATCTCGTCCAGCCGATCCAGACACTGAGCGACGATCTTCAACGACTCGTGCATCTCGCCCACCCGGATCAGATATCGGCCGTAGCAGTCGGCGGTGGTCGCGGTGACGACGTCGAAGTCGTATGTCTCGTAGCCGCAATAGGGTTCGGCCTTGCGCAGATCGTGCGGCAGGCCGGTGGAGCGCAGCACCGGCCCGGTGATCCCGAGCGCCATACAACCGGTCAGATCTAAGTAACCGATGCCCTGGGTGCGGGCCTTCCAGATGTGGCTCTCGGTGAGCAGCGCTTCGAGTTCCCGCAGCCGGCCGGGCAGGATCTTCAGCAGCTCGCGCACCCGCGCCGGGCCGTCCTCGGGCAGATCGTCGGCCAGTCCGCCCGGGCGGATGTAGGCGTGGTTCATCCGCAAGCCCGTGATGGCCTCGAACACCGACAGGATCAGCTCGCGTTCCCGGAAGCCGAAGAACATCGGCGTCATCGCGCCAAGCTCCATGCCGCCGGTGGCCAACGCCACCAGATGCGAGGAGATCCGGTTGAGCTCCATCAGCATCACCCGGATCACCGTTGCGCGGGCCGGGATCGCGTCGGTGATATCCAGCAGCCGCTCCACCCCCAGGCAGTAGGCGGTCTCGTTGAAAAACGGCGACAGGTAGTCCATCCGGGTCACGAAGGTGACACCCTGAGTCCAGTTGCGGAACTCCAGGTTCTTCTCGATGCCGGTGTGCAAATAGCCGATGCCGCAACGGACTTGCACCACCGTCTCGCCCTCGATCTCCAGGATCAACCGCAGCACACCGTGCGTCGACGGGTGCTGCGGACCCATGTTGACGACGATGCGTTCACCGGCGTGCCCGTCGCGTGCGGCGCTGACCACCTCGTCCCAGTCCTGCCCGCCCAGGACGACGACGGGGTCCGCCGCGGTCTCCTCGGTCACCAGCGTTTCCTCGCCCATCAGCGGTACGCCCTGCGCTGATCCGGCGGCGGGATCTGCGCGCCCTGGAACTCCACCGGCACCCCGCCCAGCGGGTAGTCCTTGCGCTGCGGATAGCCCTGCCAGTCGTCGGGCATCTCGATGCGGGTCAGCCCCGGATGGCCGTCGAAGACGATCCCGAAGAAGTCATAGGTCTCCCGCTCATGCCAGTCGCACGTCGGGTACACCCCGAACAGCGACGGGATGTGCGGGTCGGCGTCCGGGCAGGCCACTTCGAGATGCACCCGCCGGTTGTGGGTGATCGACATCAGCGGGTAGAAGGCGTGCAGCTCGCGGCCGGCATCGTCGGGGTAGTGCACTCCCGATACGCCGCAACACAATTCGAACCGCAACAGCTCGTCGTCGCGTAGAGCCGAGGCCACTGCCAGCAGATGTTCGCGGCAGACGTCCAGGGTCAGCTGATCGCGGTGCACCACTACCCGCTCGACCGCCGCCTCGAACGTTTCGGCGCCCAGCACCTCGGTGAGCCGGTCGACGACGTCGTCGAAGTAGCCGCCGTAGGGCCGCTGGCTGCCGCCGGGCAGCGTGATCGGCGCGACCAGCCGGCCGTAGCCGGAGGTGTCGCCGCTGCCGGTGCCGCCGAACATGCCGCGGTGCACGCCGATCTGCTCGCGGCCCTCGTCGGTGCTCACCGCAGCAGGCCTTTTATCTCGATGGTGGGCCGGGCAGCCAGCGCGGCCTGCTCGGCGGCGGCGATCGCCTCGGCGCGGTGCACCCCCAGCGGCATTTCGGCGATCTTGGCGTGCAGCGCAAGGATCGCGTTCAGCAGCATCTCCGGTCGCGGCGGGCAGCCAGGCAGGTAAATGTCCACTGGCACAATGTGATCCACGCCCTGCACGATCGCGTAATTGTTGAACATGCCACCGCTGGAGGCGCACACCCCCATCGCCAGCACCCATTTCGGTTCGGCCATCTGGTCGTAGACCTGGCGCAGCACCGGGGCCATCTTCTGGCTGACCCGGCCGGCGACGATCATCAGATCGGCCTGCCGTGGCGTGGCCGAGAACCGCTCCATCCCGAAGCGGGCGATGTCGAACCGTGGCCCGGCGGTGGCCATCATTTCGATTGCGCAACACGCCAATCCGAACGTCGCCGGCCACAGCGAGCCGGACCGCACGAAGCCGGCGACCTTCTCCACGGTGGACAGCAGAATGCCGCCGGGCAGGGATTCCTCTAGTCCCATTCCAAGCCGCCCCGGCGCCACACGTAGGCGTAGGCGACGAACACCGTCGCCATAAATATCGCCATCTCGACCAGCGCGAAGGTGCCCAGCCGGTCGAAGGACACCGCCCACGGATAGAGGAAGACGATCTCGATGTCGAAGACGATGAAGAGCATCGCGGTCAGGTAGTACTTGATCGGGAACCGCTGCCCGGTCGGGCCCGCCGCCACCGGCTCGATCCCGCACTCGTAGGCGGCCAGCTTGGCCCGGTTGTAGCGCCGCGGCCCGACCACCAGGGCGACGATCACCGAGACCACCGCGAACAGCGCGGCGATGGCACCCAGGATCAGGATCGGGGTGTAGAGGCTCACGGCATCTGACTCCTCGGTCCCGCGGGTGTGTGACTTGACGCACAGACTAGTCGCGAGGCGACCGGACTACCGCTGCAACAGGCCGACCACTGCGTCCCCGAGCCTGATCGGGTCGATCGGGTGCGGGACCGCGGCCTCGGCCCGCGACCAGGTGGCCAGCCAGGCGTCGTCGGCGCGGCCGGTGAGCACCAGAACGGGCGGGCAGTCGGCGATCTCGTCCTTGAGCTGTTTAGCGATCCCGAGACCGCCGACCGGGGCGGCCTCACCGTCCAGGATCACCAGGTCGAACCCGCCGCCGTCCAGCAGCGAGATCACCATCGGGCCGGTGGCGACGTCGGTGTAGCTCAGCTCGGGAAGCCCCGGGTGGATGCGGGTGCCCAGGGCGAGACGCACCGCGTCACGGGTGCGGGCGTTGCTGCTGTAGTTCAGGACGTGCAGCGGGCTGGCCACGCAGCCGATGCTACGGCTTGCGGGCTGCGGTACGGGGTAAGACGGCCCGGTCACCGGCCCGCAGCAGGGCGCTGGGCAGCTCGTGCCCCACCACCTCCTGGGCCACCCGGGCGGCGTCGATGGCGGCAGCCAGGTCGATGCCAGTCTCCACGCCGCTGTCGCGCAGCAGGTACACCAGATCCTCGGTGGCGATATTGCCGCTGGCGCCCGGCGCGAACGGGCAGCCGCCCAGGCCGCCCACCGAGGAGTCCAGCCGGGTCACCCCCGACGTGACCGCGGCCCACGCGCTGGCCAGGCCGACTCCGCGGGTGTTGTGGAAGTGCGCGCCCAGCGGCCGTTCGCCGATCCGGGGCCGCACCAGGGCCACCAGCTCGGTGACCCGTCCGGGGGTGGCGGTGCCGATGGTGTCGGCGATGGCGATCCGGTCGGCGCCGTGCTCACAGGCCGCGTCGACCACGTCGAGCACTCGCTGCGCCGGGGTGGGCCCGTCGAACGGGCAGTCCCAGGAGGTGGAGATGATCACCTCCACGGCCGCCCCGGCGTCGTGAGCGATGGCGGCGATATCGGCGATCTGCGCGGCGGCCTGCGCGCTGCTGCGCCCGACGTTGGCCTGGCTGTGCCCGTCGGCCGCCGACACCACGTACTCCAGCGACCGGAAACCCGCCGCGATCGCCCGGTGTGCCCCGTTCGGGCTGGCAACCAGGGCGGAGAACTCGATATCGGGGTAGTCGGACAGCGCGGCGGCCAGCTCGGGGGCGTCGGCCAGCGCGGGCACCTTCGACGGGGAGACGAACGCGGTGGCCTCGACCTCCCGGACCCCGGTGGCGGCGATGGCGGCGAGCAGCTCCAGCTTGGCTGACAGCGGGATCGGTGTTTCGATCTGCAGGCCGTCGCGCAGGGCGACCTCGCGGATGGTGACCTGGCTGCTCATAAGACTCCTTGTTCTGCCAGCGCGGCCAATTCGCCGGGGCCCACGCCCAGCAATTCGCCGTACACCTCGTCGTTGTGTTGGCCCGGCCGGGCCGGTCCGGCGCTGCGCACCCCGCCGGGGCTTTCGGACAGCACCGGGACGACGCCGGGGCCCAGCACGGTGCGGCCGATCCGCTCGTCGAAATGCTCGACCAGCATGTTGCGGGCCCGGAACTGCGGATCGGTCACTACTTCGGCGACGGTGTTGATCGGCCCGGCGATAACCCCTGCGGCGCTGAGGGTTTCGATGATTTCCCCGGGCGG
Source organism: uncultured Mycobacterium sp. (assembly GCA_964413455.1). Taxonomy (GTDB): domain Bacteria; phylum Actinomycetota; class Actinomycetes; order Mycobacteriales; family Mycobacteriaceae; genus Mycobacterium. Next base: position 7,114 of record CAYPTG010000085.1, read on the forward strand.
GCGCCGCGCCGCCCACGCACCGATGATGGTGTCCAACTCGTCCTGGTTGCGTCCCCGCGCCCCGTGGTCGGCGAATCGCGGGTCGGTCGCCAGCTCCGGTTGGCCCATCGCGGCGCACAGCCGTTTGAACACGGTGTCCTGGTTGGCCGCGATCACCACCCAGCTGCCGTCGGCGCTGCGGTAGATGTTGGACGGAGCGATGCCGTCCAGCCGGGTGCCCGACGGGCCGCGCACCACCCCGCCCACGTCGTAGTCGGGGATGGTCGACTCCTGCACGGCCAGGCAGGCCTCGGTGAGCGCGGCGTCGACGACCTGGCCCTCGCCGGTGACGGTGCGCCGGTACAGCGCCGCCAGTGCGCCTTGGGTGGCGAACATGCCGGCCAGGGTGTCGCCCAGGGACAGCGCCAGCCGCGGCGGCGGGCCGCCCGGAAAACCGTTCATATGCCGCAGCCCGCTGACCGCCTCGGCCACCGAGGCGTAACCGGCCTTGCCGGCGTCCGGGCCGGTCTGCCCGTACCCGGACACCCGGACCAGGATGATGCCCCGGTTGCGCTGGCGCAGCACGTCATAGCCCAGGTCCCACTTCTCCAGGGTGCCGGGCCGGAAGTTCTCCACCACGATGTCGGAGCGCTCGACGAGGTCCAGAAAGAGCTCCCGGCCGCGGGCGTGCCGCAGATCCAGCGTCACGCACCTTTTGTTGCGGGCGTGCACCGTCCAGAAGAAACGGTGCCCGTCGGACTCAGCTTGGCCCCAGGTGCGGATCGGGTCGGGGGAGCCGGGCGGCTCGATCTTGATGACGTCGGCACCCAGGTCGCCGAGTAGCCGGCCGGCGAAGGGGCCGGAGATCAAGGTGCCGACTTCTATGACCCGAATCCCGTCCAGGGCGCCGATCGGGGCCGTCATAGCACCCACGCAAGGGACCGTCGCGCAGCGCGTTTGCGCAGGTCATCGGAGGATCTCAGGGGTCCTCCTCCGGTTGACTCGGCTGCGAAACAGACACCGACTGTAACGCCGTGCAGCACCGCGGCGACATTCCGGCAGAAGTTGATAATGGGGTTTGAGTTTCGCCGCTCGGCGGCGTCATGTTTTACTCATCCCTGCAGTCCGATAAGTAGAGCATGAGAAAGCTGGGGTGGCTTGGTGAAGTCCGTCGTCGAGAAGGTGCGCAGTTGGACGCGCCGGTTTGCTGTCTCGGCCGTTGCCGCAGCGGCTCTCCCGGGCCTGGTCGGCCTGGCTGGTGAGACCGCTACCGCGGGCGCGTTCTCGCGGCCTGGTCTGCCGGTGGAATACCTGGACGTGCCGTCGGCGGCCATGGGCCGCGACATCCGCGTCCAGTTCCAGAGCGGCGGCCCGAACTCGCCGAACATCTGGATGCTGGACGGCCTGCGCGCCCAGGACGACTACAACGGCTGGGATATCAACACCCAGGCGTTCGAGTGGTACCTGGACTCCGGCCTGTCGATGTCGATGCCGGTCGGCGGCCAGTCCAGCTTCTACGCAGACTGGTATCAGCCCGCCTGCGGCAAGGCCGGTTGCAGCACCTACAAGTGGGAGACCTTCCTGACCCAGGAAGCCCCGGCGTGGTTGCAGGCCAACAAGGATGTTCGGCCCACCAACAACGCCGCGATCGGTCTGTCGATGGCTGGCTCCGCCTCGCTGACCCTGGCCGCCTGGCATCCGGGCCAGTTCATCTACGCCAGCTC
>CAYPTG010000086.1:0-4981 GCA_964413455.1 uncultured Mycobacterium sp.
GACCAGGTGCGCTCGGTCGGTGCCCAGTGGCTCGATCTGGGTATCGACGCGGCCGGTGAGGGCGGCTACGCCCGGGAACTGACCGAGGACGAGCGGGCCCAGCAGCAGAAGAAGCTGGAGCAGGCCATCGGCGGGTTCGACGTGGTGATCACCACCGCGCTGGTGCCCGGCCGTCCCGCGCCGCGACTGGTGACCGCCGCCGCGGTGGAGGGGATGAAGTCCGGCAGCGTGGTCATCGACCTGGCCGGGGAAACCGGCGGCAACTGCGAGCTGACCGAGCCCGGCCAGACCGTCGTCAAGCACGGGGTGACGATCGCCTCGCCGCTGAACCTGCCGGCCAGCATGCCCGAACACGCCAGCGAGCTGTACTCCAAGAACCTGACGTCGTTGCTGGAGCTGCTGGTCAAAGACGGCGTTCTGGCACCGGATTTCGACGACGAGGTCGTCTCGTCCTCCTGTGTGACACGTGAAGGGCAGAACTGATGTACGACCAGCTATTGGCCAACCTGGCGATCCTGGTGCTCGCCGGGTTCGTCGGGTTCGCGGTGATCTCCAAGGTGCCCAACACCTTGCACACCCCGCTGATGTCGGGCACCAACGCCATCCACGGCATCGTGGTGCTGGGTGCGCTGATGGTGCTCGGTGATCTGCCCGCCGACGCGCACTGGGGCGTGCGGATCATCGCGTTTGTCGCGCTGGTGTTCGGCACCCTCAACGTCATCGGCGGCTTCCTGGTGACCGACCGGATGCTGGGCATGTTCAAGGGCAAGAAGGCCGTCGATAAGGGTGCCGAAAAAGGTAAGGAGCTGGCCAAGTGACCTACGTCGACGACATCCTCTACATCATCGCCTTTGCGCTGTTCATCTATGGCCTGATGGGCCTGACCGGACCCAAGACAGCGGTGCGCGGCAACTGGATCGCCGCGGTCGGCATGGGGATCGCGGTGATCGCGACGCTGATCAAGATCCGCGACACCGCGTCGATCAACTGGCTGCTGATCGCCGCCGGGCTGGCGCTCGGTGTGATCCTCGGTGTGCCGCCGGCGAAGAAGACCAAGATGACGGCGATGCCGCAGCTGGTCGCGCTGTTCAACGGCGTGGGCGGTGGCACGGTCGCGCTGATCGCCTGGGCGGAATTCATTGAGACCAAGGGCTTTTCGCATTTCCGGCCGGACCAGTCGCCGACGGTAGCGCTGGTGGTCGGATCGCTGTTCGCGGCGGTCATCGGGTCGGTGTCGTTCTGGGGCTCGCTGGTCGCCTTCGCCAAGCTGCAGGAGTCGATTCCGAAGAACGTGGAGAAGAGGCTGGTCTCCTCGGCGAAGTTCTTCCAGGCGGCCAATATCGTGCTGCTGCTCGCCGCGATCGGCGCGGCCGTCTACATCGGCCTGCACGCGCATCACGGCCAGGGGTCCGCGATGTGGTGGATCGTGCTGCTGCTGGTGCTGGCCGGCATCATGGGGCTGTTCGTGGTGTTCCCGATCGGCGGCGCCGACATGCCGGTGGTGATCTCGCTGCTCAACGCGATGACCGGATTGTCAGCTGCCGCAGCAGGTTTGGCGCTGAACAACACCGCGATGATCGTCGCCGGCATGATCGTCGGCGCGTCGGGCTCGATCCTGACCAACCTGATGGCCGTGGCGATGAACCGGTCCATCCCGGCGATCGTGTTCGGCTCCTTCGGCGGCGACGATGCCGGCGCCGGCGGGCCGGCCGGGGGGGATCAGGGCCCGGTCAAGGCCACCTCGGCCGCCGATGCCGCCATCCAGATGGCCTACGCCAACCAGGTGATCGTGGTGCCCGGCTACGGCCTGGCCGTGGCGCAGGCCCAGCACGCCGTCAAGGAGATGGCCGACCTGCTGGAGGAGAAGGGGGTGGAGGTCAAGTTCGCCATCCACCCGGTCGCCGGGAGGATGCCGGGGCATATGAACGTGCTGCTGGCCGAAGCCGACGTCGAGTACGACGCCATGAAGGAAATGGACGACATCAACGGCGAATTCCCGCGCACCGACGTGACCATGGTGATCGGCGCCAACGACGTCACCAACCCGGCGGCGCGCACCGACCCGTCCAGCCCGATCTACGGCATGCCGATCCTCAACGTCGACCAGTCCCGCTCGGTGATCGTGCTGAAGCGGTCGATGTCTTCGGGTTACGCCGGCATCGAGAACCCGCTGTTCTTCGGCACCGGAACCTCGATGCTGTTCGGTGACGCCAAGAAGTCGGTGGGCGAGGTTATCGAGGAACTCAAGGCGCTCTAGCGGGGCCGGTCTCAGGAGCCAGCGATGTCGTTGTCCGGCTTGCGCATTGAGCACACCCGGCTGCTGCCGGGCTGCTCGGTGGGGCTGGCCGAGCGGACCGCTGTGGCGCAGATCGGCTATCGCGGAGACGCCGTCCTCGACGAGCCGGCGCAGGCTCGGATCAGGGCCGGGATCGCGGCCATGTGCCCGCAAGAGCCGCTCTATCGGGTCGGCGAGAACGATTGGCCGGCAGCGTTTTTGGTGGACAGCGCAGATGCCACCCCCGGCGCGGGCGAGTGGATCGTGGCGTTGACCATCGCGGTGCAGCGCTGGGCGCGCGACCCGATTTGGCGCGGCCGGGTCCTGGAGTCTGAACCCGGGCGGCTGCGGCTGGCCATTCCGTGGTTACGCGCGCCGCTGTTCAACGATGCGCTGGCACTGGCGATCCAGCTCATCGAGCTGTGGGCTGCGCCGGCCCCGGACGACGCGGCCATCGAAGAGCGACTGGCGTACCTGCGGCGCGGTCTGGGCCCCGCGCAGGAAGCCGGGCTGCTACCCAACACGCTGCGGTTCATCCAGGCCGCGGTCGACCGAGACATCCCGTTCCAGGTGCTGCCCAGCTGTATTCAGCTGGGCTGGGGTGCGCGGGCCGAGCGGCTGGACAGCTCGTTCACCGGGCACACCGGCCATATCGCCGCGGTGCTGGCCAAGAACAAGTTCAAGGCCAGCCGGACGCTGGCCGACGCCGGACTGCCGCTGCCCATTGGGGAAGTGGTCGCCACCGCCGAACAGGCCAAGACGGTGGCCGCCAACCTGGGCTGGCCGGTGGTGGTCAAACCGCTCAACCAGGACCAGGGCATCGGCGTGGTGGCCGGAATCGGCAACGACGCCACCCTGAGCCGGGCCTTCGCCGCCGCCGAGCGGCTCAGTCCCGGCCAGGTCATCGTCGAACGGCACATCGCCGGCAACGACTACCGGCTGCTGGTGGTGGCCGGCAAGGTGCTGGCCGCCGCCCGGCGTATCCCGGCCGCGGTTACCGGCGACGGGGAGCGCACCGTCACGCAACTGGTCGATGCGACCAACGCCGACCCACGCCGCGGAACCACGGCACGCAGCCTGCTCAAATCCCTTGTGCTGGACGACGACGCGCTGGACTGCCTGGCCGGGCAGGGCTTGACCCCCGATTCGGTGCCGGCGGCGGGCCGGTGGGTTCCGTTGCTACACAAGGCCAATATCAGTGCCGGCGGGACCACGGTGGACGTCACCGCGCAGGTGCACCCCGACAACCGGATGCTGGCGCAGCGGGCCGCCCGCATCGTGGGACTCGACATCGCCGGCATCGACCTGCTCTGCCCCGACATCTCCCGATCGTGGCGGCAGACCGGAGGGGCCATCTGCGAGGTCAACGCCCAACCGAGCTTCCGGGTGCACTGGCTGGCCGACCCCGGCCGCGACCTCAACGGCGAGGTGCTTGACGGTCTTTTCGCCCAGCGTCCGGCCCGCATCCCGACCGCGGCCATCACCGGCACCAACGGCAAGAGCACCACAGCGGCGATGCTGCACCACATCTGGCTGACGGCGGGCAAGCTGGCCGGGGTGTGCACCACGTCGTCGGTGCGGATCGGTACGGAGATCGTCAGCACCGAGAATCTGTCCGGATTGCCCGGTGCGGCAATGATTCTCAACGATCCAGGGGTCGAGGCGGCGGTGCTGGAGCTGCCCCGCAAGGGTCTGGTGATCTTCGGTCATCCGTGTGACCGCTACGACGTGGCGGCGCTGATCAACGTCCAGGACGACCACCTCGGGGTGGAAGGCATCGACAGCCTGGAGCAGATGGCGCAGCTCAAGGCCGAGGTGCTGGAACGGGCCGCCACGGCGGTGGTGATCAACGCCGACGACCCGCTATGTATGGCCATGCGGGCGCGGGCCGGAACCGACCGGCATGTCCTGGTGACCCGGGAACCGGACAGCCCGGCTGTCATCGAGCATCGCCGCGCCGGCGGTGAGACGGTGTCCATCGAGCAGCGTGACGGGGCGCGCTGGATCGTGCTGACCGACGGTGCCTCGCAGACGCCGATCATCCCGGTCGACGAGATCCCGGCCACCATGAACGGGCTGCTGCGGGTCAACGAGATCAACGCGATGTTCGCCACCGCCCTGGCCTGGGTGCACGGCATCGACACCGAGGTCATCAGGGCCAGCTTGGGCAGCTTCGCCAACTCGCGCGAACAGAATCCCGGCCGCTACAACATCAGCGACGACTTGCCGTTTCGGGTGCTGCTGGACTACGCGCACAACCCCGACGGGGTGCAGGAACTGTGCGCGGTGGCCGCCGGACTTCCGGTCGCCGGCCGCCGGCTGCTGTGCTGCCTGAACATCGGCAGCCGGCACCGTTCGCACCTGGAGTTGGCCGCGCCGGCGCTGAGCGCCGCCTTCAACGACGTCATCGTTGGCTGTGACCCCCAAAGGGTGCGTAGCTCAACCGATTACGCGGGCGACGACCCGGTGGGGACGATGCTCACCAGTTTCCGGGAATTCCTGATCGCCGCCGGAACCCCGGCTGATCAGGTGCATACCGAGGCCGATCCGGCTCGGGCGATCCGGCTGGCGATGGACCGCGCCAAGCCGGGCGATCTGGTCGTGCTCCTCGCCGAGCCGGCCGACGCGTGGCCGGTGATCGACGGATTCGTTCAGACCGGCGGGTAAGCCGGAGTCCCGGTCCAGTCGGTGCCGCGCAGCGCCCAC
>CAYPTG010000086.1:5081-8782 GCA_964413455.1 uncultured Mycobacterium sp.
TCAGACCGGCGGGTAAGCCGGAGTCCCGGTCCAGTCGGTGCCGCGCAGCGCCCACGGCAGCCAGCTGAAGAAGTACTCCATCTCGTCGGACATGTCGTAGTCCGGATTCGGATCGAAGTTCATGGCGTAGCTCCTGGCCTCCTGGGTGTGGCTGCGCTGCCGAGTCTAACCCCGACGGTTGCGGGTGCCGTGGGGTTCTGGCCCAACCTGTCACACCGTCTTAGACTGCCAACCAGTTGATAGGGAGGATCGCCGATGCCACCGGAGAACGGCACGACCCGCCGTGAGGAACTGCTGGTGGTCGCCACCAGGCTGTTCGCCGCCCGCGGGTATCACGGCACCCGGATGGACGACGTCGCCGACGTGGTGGGGCTCAATAAGGCGACGGTCTACCACTATTACGCCAGTAAGTCGCTGATCCTTTTCGACATCTACCGCCGGGCCGCGGAAAGCACCCTGGCCGCGGTGCACGACGACCCGTCCTGGACCGCCCGCGAGGCGCTCTATCAGTACACCGTGCGGCTGCTGTCCAATATCGCGGCCAACCCGGAAGGTGCGGCGGTGTACTTCCAGGAGCAGCCCTACATCACCGAATGGTTCACCGAGGACCAGGTTGCCGAGGTCCGGGAGAAGGAAACCCAGGTCTACGAGCATGTGCACGGCCTCATCGACCGCGGCATCGCCAGCGGCGAGTTCTTCGAATGCGACTCGCATGTGGTGGCCCTGGGCTATATCGGCATGACCATGGGCTCCTACCGCTGGCTGCGGGCCGACGGCCGACGCAGCGCCAAGGAGATCGCCGCGGAGTTCAGCACCGCCCTGCTGCGCGGCCTGATCCGCGACGAGCAGGTCCGGGTGGACTCCCCGCTGGGCCACGGTGCGGTCACCGGCCGGGGAGCGCGGGTCTGATGCCGCTGGTGAGCAAGACCGTCGAGGTCAACGCAGAGGCCGGAGCGATCCTCGGCATCGTCGCCGACTTCGAGGCCTATCCGCAGTGGAACGACGAGGTGAAGGCGGTCGCCATCCTGGCCCGCTACGACGACGGGCGGCCCAGCCAGCTGCGGATCGACACCGAGATCCAGGGTCACCAGGGCACCTACATCCAGGCCGTCTATTACCCCGGCCCGGGGCAGATCCAGACCGTGATGCAGCAAGGCGAGCTGTTCACCAAACAGCACCAACTGTTCTCGGTGGTTGAGATGGGGCCGTCCAGCCTGCTGACCGTCGATATGGATGTGGAAACGTCGCTGCCGGGGGTCCCGGCCATGATGGTCAAAAAGTTGGTCAACGACGCCCTGGACCATCTGGCCGGCAACCTCAAATCCCGCGCAGAACAGCTGGCCCCGGGTGGGTGACCGGGCCGCCGGCGAGTCGATAACGAGGTTGATATGTGAGCGCGCTCACCCATCGGGTACATTCCTGTCGTCTCCTCCACCACGCGGTGCCGAGGAGCCAAAATCAGGGTTTGCTCGGTCTAAGGAGGGTCGCGTGCCGCTAATGTTGTCGCCGCGCCGCGACCACCGGCGCTGGCGAATCGGGGTGGCTCAGTGACGACGGCGACGGCCGGATTCGGCAGTGCGGTGCGCAAACGTGTCACCAGCCCGCTCAATTCGGTGGGCGGCTTCTTCAAGATGTGCGTGCTCACCGGCAAGGCGCTGGCCCGCCCGTTCGAGTGGAAAGAATTCGTTCTGCAGAGCTGGTTCCTGCTGCGGGTGACGTTCCTGCCGACGGTGGCCGTCGCGGTGCCCGACACCGTGCTCATCATTTTCGTGTTCAACCTGCTGCTGCAGGAATTCGGCGCGGCGGATGTCTCCGGCGCCGGCGCCGCCCTGGCCGCGGTGACCCAGCTGGGCCCGCTGGTGACCGTGCTGATCGTGGCCGGCGCCGGCTCCACGGCCATCTGCGCCGACCTCGGCGCCCGCACCATCCGCGAGGAGATCGACGCCCTGGAGGTGCTCGGCATCGACCCGATCCACCGCCTGGTGGTGCCCCGGGTGGTGGCCTCGACGTTCGTCGCCGTCCTGCTCAACGGCGCAGTGATCACCATCGGCCTGGTCGGCGGGTTCATCTTCGGCGTCTTCGTGCAGAACGTGTCCGGCGGCGCCTACCTGCAGACCCTGACATTGCTTACCGGGCTACCCGAAGTCGCCATATCGGTGGCCAAGGCGTTTACTTTCGGATTGATAGCCGGCTTGGTCGGCTGTTACCGCGGGTTGACCGTCGGTGGCGGCGCCAAAGGTGTGGGAACCGCGGTGAACGAAACCCTGGTGTTGTGTGTGGTGGCGCTGTTCGCGGTCAACGTCATCTTCACGAGCATCGGCGTCCGATTCGGAACGGGGCACTAGATGGTGACGACGGCACGCCCGTCCCGGTTCCCCGGGATCTTCGGCGACCTCGACCGCTGGGTCAGCCTGCCGGGCCGGCTGCTGGACAGCACCGGCAAGGTGGCCTGGTTCACCATCCAGGCCATCGCGGCCATTCCGCACGCGCTGCGCTACTACCGCAAGGAAGTGCTGCGGCTGATCGCCGAGCAGGGCATGGGCAGCGGAGCCATGGCGGTGATCGGCGGCACCGTCGCGATCGTCGCCTTCGTCACGTTCTCCGGCGGATCGCTGATCGCCATCCAGGGGTTCGCCTCGCTGGGCAACATCGGTGTGGAGGCCTTCACCGGCTTCCTGGCCGCCATGGTGAACGTCCGGATCGCCGCGCCGGTGGTCGCCGGGCATTCGCTGGCCGCGACGGTCGGTGCCGGCGCCACCGCCGAGCTCGGCGCCATGCGGATCTCCGAGGAGATCGACGCCCTGGAGGTGATGGGCATCAAGTCCATCTCATATCTGGTGTCAACCCGGATCCTGGCCGGGTTCGTGGTGATCACCCCGCTGTATGCGATGGCGCTGATCATGTCGTTCCTGTCGGCCCAGGTGACCACGACGATGCTGTACGGGCAGTCGTTCGGCACCTATGACCACTACTTCCGCACGTTCCTGCGGCCCAACGATGTGGGCTGGTCGTTCGTGATGGCGATCCTCATCGCGCTGGTCGTGATGATCAACCACTGCTACTACGGCTACAACGCCGGCGGCGGCCCGGTGGGCGTCGGCGAGGCGGTGGGCAAGGCGATGCGGGCCTCGCTGGTGATGATCGTGGTCGTGGTTCTGTTCACCTCGTTGGCGCTGTACGGCACCAACCCGAACTTCAACCTGTCGGGGTAGCGCCATGTCGATGCCACTGAATACCCCGCGTACGCCACCCATTCGGCTGGCCGGTTTCATCTTCCTGCTGATCTTGGCGCTGATCACCACGTTGGTGCTGCTGCAATTCCGCGGCAAGCTGACGCCGGAGACCACGTTGACGATGATGTCGTCGCGGTCGGGCCTGGTGATGGACCCCAACGCGAAGGTGACCTACAACGGGGTGGAGGTCGGCCGGGTCAAGTCCGTCGAGGCCACCATGCAGAACGGCAAGGAAGCCGCCAAACTGCAGCTCGAGGTCAACCCCAAGTACGTCCCGCTGATCCCGGTCAATGTGGTGGGCGCCATCCAGGCGTCGACGATCTTCGGCAACAAGTACGTCTCGCTGTCCACCCCGCCCGATCCGGCGGCCCGGCGGATCAGCAGCTCGGACGTCATTCAGGCGTCCAACGTCACCACCGAGTTCAACTCGCTGTTCGAGGTGGTGACCGGGATCGCCGAGCGGATCGA